>JAYKJI010000287.1:0-25086 GCA_035285405.1 Snowella sp.
TACGGGCAATCCAGGTATTGTTCAAATTTATTGGGATCAACAACAAGAACCAGAAACAGGAACTCAGGGAAAGGAAAAAACGCCTATTTTTCGGACAAAGGGAAGACTAAACCTTGATGTTCCTAACGATGACTTGAAACTTTTTCAGCAGTTACTAAACTTTAGTTATATTATGGCTGGCTGGGGAAAAGGTTGGCGACGAGCTTGGCATGAGGGGCCTAGTCAATGGCATTCTGGTTTTTATCCAGGTTATGCTAAACGGGCGATCGGTTGTCATTGGGTTTATGATGATGCAAGTTTTGAGATGCCTGATATTAAGTCATCAGATGATCTAAAAGAATTTCTGAATAACTTACAAAACTATCTAAAAATTTATCTAAAACAAGATAGAATCTCTTCCCAGAACTTTAAAGAAGCATGGAATTCTAGTAATCTGACTATTTTTTTAAAAGTTGTTTCTCAAGCACAAGCGATTGGTTTGTTTCACGATGATAATTTTAAAACGACTCTAGCTATTGGTGGACGTTTTCCCCATAAGAATCATCCTAAAGAGGTTAGTCCTCCAAAAGCTGCCAGTTGTGTTTGGCATCGAATGTTACCTATTGGTAATAACCAATACCTAGAAATTGTCACGGTTTTTCATGGCGATCGCCGTCTTTGGAAACGAGAAGGAGTTGATCAACTGATACCCTTTATTAAAGCACTCAAAGATAAAAATTTAGTCTTTACTTGGGGAAAATATTTTTAGGCTTGAAAAATTTGAGCGGGAGTAATTTGTAATTCTGCAAAAGTCGGGGAAATGATCTTTTCTTCGTCTCTAAATTGCTGTAACGTATATTGATTCTCTTCATTTAGGGTATAAACAGAAATTGTCGGAAACTTGGGATCACCGATTAAAGCACGACTAGCGATCGCCAAATAATCCACGATCCAATATTCTTTAATACCCAACTTTTCGTACTCATAGAGTTTATCAATATAATCATTTTCCCAGTTAGTTGAAATCACTTCTACGGCCATTTGAATCGGTTCCGTTAAAGCGGCATAGTCCGTTGGCGCGGAACGCCAGAGAGTGCGATCGATGACACTGACATCAGGAATACGCCCTTGTTCACTGCCTTTTTTGTTAAAGGTTCGGATAGTTGCTTGAGTTGTAACAATAAAATTGGACTGCGATCGCCGAATTTCATCATTGAGCAGAAATAGGATAAACTCAGCAATAATCTTATGTTGGCGGGTATTAACCATTTCTACGATTTCTCCATTGATAAATTCAAACCGTCCCTCATCGGGGCATTGAGCCATAAAGTTGGCAAAGGTGAGTTTGGGTTTTGTTAAAGTCGTCATTTGCATTCCTCACAGAATGGGTGTTAATCTTCAGTTTAACTAATAAAAGTGATAAAACGGTTAAAAAGCGATCGCCAATTATATCTTTTCAACCAAGTTGGCCTAAACGCTGAGATAATTCACTAACCGACTGTTCTAACTGTTCAGAAGTTCTCCCTGTAGTTGCGATCGCCACTGCCATTTGTTTATCTTTTTCGACTAAGCGCATCCAGAGAATATTATAGCCATCTTCTGTTTTTTGACGTGAACTTTTAACGCCATTTTCAGGTGCGCTATAGGCTCTTTCATCGTAATAAACACTATCAATCCAGGGAATATTGATTAACATTTTTTTAACTTTTTGCCAAAGGCGAGGGCGATTCGGTTCCTGTTGATCACTACGAACTTTAATAATTTCAGAACGGGGGACTCCAGAATTGAGTAAATTAGCAGAACGAACGCGGTTTTCGGTTTGACCTGTAGAGGAAAAATAGGGCAAATAAATCAACCCTTTAAATTCTTCATGGATATAGCAAACTGGAACTCCCAAATGATTACCCACTAGCCCCATAATCATGGCTTGCGCTTTGAATCCACCTGTTGCGGCTAGAGTCACTTCTCCCTTTGCTTGTTCAATAAGTTGTGTGAGCAGTTTTGCCATTTGTTCTAAGGCTGATTCTTCATTTTCTACGTCATAGTTAATGCCTGGTAATACCTTTAGGTGAACGGTTTCTTGTCCTAGTTTTTCTACAAAAAAAAGCTTTAAGATTTGAGCGCATTCTAAGCCTGAAGGGGTATCGGAATGGAGCAGAATCACATCGTTGCTGAAATTTAGATCAAGACGGTAAAGCGTATTCGTTTCGGCACTGGTCAAGATTGGATCGGTTTTTGCCATCCAGTCCAGAGCTTGAGCAATATCGCCGATGGTTTTTTGGCCGAGCCAGGGTCTTTTTTGAGTGAGGTCAGGGTCACGATTGGTTAACAAGGATGTACCAACAGTCATGATGATGGTTTTCATCGTAATTTTTTGCGTTCAAAATGGATATTGTAGGGACATAATATATTATGTCCTTATCCTTGTAAAAATAGCAAAACAATGAAAATTATTTCTTTTCTTGGCTTCAATAATTACAGCGAAACAACCTATATTCATCCTAGTGACCAATCCAAACAATCAAAAACAGCCTTCTTTCAAGAGGCTCTAGTTGAATTTTATCAGCCTGAAGTTTTGTATGTGTTATTAACTGATACGGTAGCAACGAAGCTCCCTAGAGGGGCAACCGAGTCTAACTGGACAGCTTTACAAAAACGATTAGCAGGAACAGTTTGTTTGGAGCCAATTTATAATATTCCAGAGCGTAATACTCCTGAAGATATTTGGACAATTTTTGAGGAAGTCACTAAATGCTTTAGTGATAATGATCGCGTTATCTTTGATGTTACCCACAGTTTTCGTTCTATCCCAATTGTTTCTTTGTTAGCTGTCAGTTATCTAAGAACCGTTAAAAATATTACGATTGAAGCCTTACTTTATGGCGCGTATGAGGCTAAAAATTCTGAAACCAATGAAACGCCTACTTTTGATTTGTTACCCATTGTTAAACTTTTGGATTGGATTGCGGCAACCGATCGCTTTGTCAAAGTGGGGGATGGCTTACCCTTAGCAGAATTATTAAAAACAGCAATTCCTGGAGCGGAAAGACAACATAATCCTGATGTGCGTCCTCTTGGTCGCCAATTAGATCAGGCAGCTAAAATTATTGCTCAAATTTCCCAGGCGATCGCCCTAGCTCGTCCTCTAGAAACTCTTAACTTAACGGAACAATTAGAAGAAATCCTCAAGAAAGCGGAAACCAGTTTTGATCAACGAGCCAAACCTTTTAATTTAATTTCTGAACAACTCCTTCAGGAGTATGGTCAATTTGCCTTAAAGGAACCGATGGCAACGGAAAATTTAGCGCAAAATCTGTGGCTACAATTTCAGATGATTACTTGGTATATGGCACGGAGTCAAACGATACAGGCAATGACTTTAGCAGGAGAGTGGTTAATTTCTGTGGTTGCCTATCGTTTAGGTTCAACAAATCTCTTAAACCATCGCAAACAAGTTGGTTTTGCTCTCAATAATGGACTGGCAATTTTAAGGGGAGAAACACCCGAAGGAGCCTCTGATTTTGATGACAGTTTTCAGGCTTTAGCGGACTATCAAGAGCTTAGTCAGTTGCGGGGTCAATTATCGGATATTCGTAATGATTTAGCCCATGTGGGTATGCGGAAAAAATACAGGTCTGCCGAAAGTCTTCAGAAGGAAGCTCAGGAAAAAATTTTACCCAAATTACAAGTGATCGCCCAAACCTTTCTTGTCAATCCAGAGTAAAAGCTAGACAATCATTAAAAAATTGTTTCTTTTCCGCGAAGGCTCTGACCATTGCCTCCTATCCTTGATTTCTCGTTTTAAGCCTCGATGCCTTATTCCATAAAGGTTCCAGCCTTTTTTTATTTCCCTTCTCCCGTTTCTTGTGCTATGGTTAACTTAGCCCTCGCAAAACCCTCCTGGAGTCTTTTCGGAGTAACGGTTTCAAAAGACGCTCCCTACCGATTGGGTTAAATCGGATTAGTTGGAAATGTAAAATCTTCGCTAACATCAACAATATCCTCATGCCCTACCGATTGGGTTAAATCGGATTAGTTGGAAATGCTGCTGTTAAGCTCTGCGATGTGTTCCATCAGACCCTACCGATTGGGTTAAATCGGATTAGTTGGAAACTTATTTGTTGTTGACGATCTTGCTCTAACTGAATGCCCTACCGATTGGGTTAAATCGGATTAGTTGGAAACGTGGAGCCATCGAACAAAAAGCATCCCAACACTCAATACCCTACCGATTGGGTTAAATCGGATTAGTTGGAAACCGTTGAACCTCAATTACTTTGTAGCGGCCTTCCACCCTACCGATTGGGTTAAATCGGATTAGTTGGAAACTTAAGCTTGTTAACTCGAACCTTGAATGATTGACCTTTGACCCTACCGATTGGGTTAAATCGGATTAGTTGGAAACTTGTTTAAGAAATGTTAAGAGTTGGTGTACAGGATCCCTACCGATTGGGTTAAATCGGATTAGTTGGAAACTTACAATCTGTAAACGGAATGTTGGACGATTTGGGCGACAATTTGCCCTACCGATTGGGTTAAATCGGATTAGTTGGAAACATGCCACAGCTATACACTGTGATCGAAAACCCTTCAGCAACCCTACCGATTGGGTTAAATCGGATTAGTTAGAAACAATTGACCTATTTTCATCTCAGGGAACAAAGTGATAGACCCTACCGATTGGGTTAAATCGGATTAGTTGGAAACTAGCCAAGCTTGAAGCAATCGCCTATATTGACCTTGTAGCCCTACCGATTGGGTTAAATCGGATTAGTTGGAAACTGAAGGAACTGTTTAATGATGGTTGAAAGTTTCATCCCTACCGATTGGGTTAAATCGGATTAGTTGGAAACTCGTCGTAATTGATAGAGACAAACTCAACCTCAATAGCTTTACACCCTACCGACTGGGTTAAATCGGATTAGTTGGAAACCGTTCTTGGTTTTGCATGGTTTGAATGAAGAATGAGTTATCCCCTACCGATCGCCTTAAATCGGATTAGTTGGAAATGCAAGAGGACGGGGTGACTTGGTGACGGGGGAAACGGTGATCAATTATTTTTTCTGATTGCTTAAAACCCTTTTTAAAATCTCCTAGTCTCCTCTTCATCCCCTTCTCCTCTTCTCCAAAAAGCCCTACCGATCGCGTTTATCGGATTAGGTGGAAATGCAAGGGGACGGGATAAACAGCAATGAATTCTTCTTATTTCTAATTGCTTAAAACCCATTAAAAAATCACCCAGTCTCCCCCTCTCCCCCTCTCCTCCCAGTCTCCCCCTCTCCTCGTCTTCCTCCTCTTCCTCCTCTTCCCCTAATATCAAATAGCAAACCCTCGCAACGATCGCGCCTCTTCAGAGTCTAAGCCCTTGGCCTGAAGGAGCACTCCAAATCTGCCTAAACCTGTTGGATCAATTAATTGGTGTAGAGCATCTCGACGTTGAAAAATTTCTGGAAGCTTAAACTTGCCACTAGATAATTCCGTCAGGTGATCGCCGAGACCTAAATTCATTAAAAATAGGCCCTGTTGGGTAAAAGCTAAACAATCCAAGCCGAATATTTTACCCCAATTTTCTAAAGCCGTAAAATTAACATGGGCAGTAATATCTTGTTTCCCTAAATTAACATAGGGATCAGAATGATAACGATGCTGATAATAGCACTGTAATGTCCCTTGAGAGCGTTGGGGATGGTAATATTTTTCAGCAGAATAGCCATAATCAATCGTCAACACATAGCCCTGTTTTAACTTTTGCGTAACTGTTTTTAACCAATCATAAGCCATCAAATTCACCTCAGTACGATAGCCAGAGGGATAAATATCAGCCGTAAAATCGAGTTGGTTTAAGCTAAAATAAGACTCTAGCTCTAGACTGGAAAATTCAGCAATCGTTTCTCGCAAACATCCTTGCTCGTAGGTAACATAAATTTCCTTTAACTTGCCCTCACTTACCGTCACTAAATGGACAGGAAAAGCATCAACTAATTCATTACTAAAAAAACAACCCACTAGGCTATTTTCGGCTATATTTTCCCACTCTTGCCAGTTTACTTTACCCTGAAAATTCTCCAGATTCTTTTTTTGCAATGATTGTAAATGAAAAGATTTTTCAATAATAATAAACTGTAAACTCTCAAAGAAATCAGGATAATTATTCTGGTAATAACTTAAAATATCCTGGGCTAAAATACCCGTTCCAGCCCCCATTTCTACCAGATTAAAGGAAGTCGGTTGGGCTAGGTTTAACCACATTTCTCGAAATTGTTCCGCCAATAATTCACCAAAATCTGACCCCAAACTAGAGGCGGTGAAAAAGTCTCCTTTTTGGCCAATTCCCACCTGACCCGTCGCATAATAACCATAATTAGGATCGTACAATAGCCAATCCATATAGTCGGCAAAGGTTAGCCGTTGCTGTGGAGCGGCCAGTATTTTCTCAATCAGGGCTGGGGCGATCGCCGAAGTTGAAACCATGCGTTTAGGAAAGAAAAGATAATGTCAGACTATCTCCCCAATTTACCCCGAACTGTTCTTGAGCATTACCCCCATTGACGGCAATTTCTAAGTAATCATGACTGCCAATCAAAGCGATCGCCGTTCCCAGAGCCACTGAACTATAGGTTTTGCCTGAGATAATCATCTGTCCCGACAATTGTACTGTCCAATTTTTTCCCCGGAGCAAGTTTCCAGGCATATTGGTAATTAAATTGCCAAAATGATCAATATATTGAATGGAACCTTCTAGACCATCAGGCTGGATCTGAAGGGGAGATAAGGGCAGATCCACCAGTTCTGAGCTATCGAGGGGATCTCCTAATTGCGCCAGGGCCAGGCCAAGGGATAGATGCGCTCCCACCGCCGCAAAAATATCTCGCCCATGAAAAGTCCCACTGGGTTGGGGAACTCGCCAATAGTCAGTATTCGTCAAAGAGACAGCCTCTAAACAGGGAGATTCCCGGAGAATGCCCCCCACTAAGCCGTTATCTGGCCCAACAAAAAAGCCTTATGCAAAGCGTACTGCAATGCCCCGTCGATGACTACCCACACCCGGATCCACCACTCCTATAAAAACGCTTTCTGGGGGAAAATAGCGATAGGCATTCAGCAGACAAAACCGACCCGCTAGGATATTTTGAGGCGGTATGTGGTGAGTGAGATCAATGATCCTTGACTGGGGCGCAATCTGAGCAATAACCCCTTTCATGATGCCCGTGTAGCCATCCTGTAAGCCAAAATCCGTTAGCAGCACCAAGGGCCGACTTACCATCGAAGCGTAAAAATTACCTTCCACAGACGAATGTTAATTTCAGTAACAAAATATACCGTTCCCGTTAAAAAACAGGCTTTTGTGTTATCGTAAAAATATAGCAATTAGGAAACAAAGACCACCTCGGAGGGTGTTTACATGAATAATAGCCGTCAGCAAACCCTAACACAAGCCGCGATCGCCCATCAAGAGACGCTACGTAAAAATTTACAACATCGTCTAGAGTCCGCTAGAAATTCGGGGAATGAAACCCTGATTCGTCAGTTGGAAGCGGAAGCCGCCTACCTGCACTTGCAATAGATTTCTGATTTTGATTTGTTGTTGAATCGTTGTTGCTTTGAACAAGCAGAGGGGGAGTTAGACAAAGAAGCTCCCTTTTTTCCTGGCATTTTCTAAACTTACCAGGAAAGTAAAAATAAATGCTATGATAATAAATTGTGTCGAATTCAAGCAGTCCTATGCCTAAACTGAAGACCCGCAAAGCTGCCGCTAAACGTTTTCGTCCTACTGGCAGTGGGAAAAAAATTGTTCGTCGGAAAGCCTTTAAGAACCATTTACTAGAACATAAGAGTTCTGAACAAAAGCACCGTCGTTTATCCCAGACAGCCCTCGTTCATGAAGCAGATGAAGCTAATGTTCGCCTCATGCTTCCTTATTTGTAAGAATCCCATCCATTCATTGAAACCATAGAAGATTTACTATGACTAGAGTCAAACGGGGTAATGTTGCCCGCAAACGCCGTAAAAAAATTCTCAAATTAGCTAAGGGGTTTAGAGGTTCTCATTCTAAGCTCTTCCGTACTGCTAACCAACAGGTGATGAAGGCTCTTCGTAATGCCTACCGCGATCGCCGCAAACGCAAACGGGATTTTCGTCGTCTGTGGATTACTCGGATCAATGCAGCTTCTAGAGCCGAGGGTATGAGCTATAGCAAACTGACAGGGCAATTGAAAAAAGCTAATATCGAGTTAAACCGTAAGATGTTAGCTCAATTAGCGGTTTTAGATCCCCAGGCTTTCAGTGAAGTGGCCAAAATAGCCGCCCAAGCCTAGTCATTAAACTGTTGGTAAATAGCATACCAACCTTTATCCCCACCCATTCAACTTCCCCCTTTTTAAGCCATATTGAGGTATTACTCCCCCCTTAAAAACTCCCGCGTACACACATCTATTCGCATCGCAAACCTCATTTTGCCCCCCCAGCCCCCCAACTTTGGGGGGAGAACGGTCTCTTGAACTGGTTCAAAGTCCCCCAGAATTGGGGGATTTAGGGGGCTAGAAAAGGTTAAACAGAAAATCAAAAACTTGTGTGTACACAGTAGCCTTAAAAAGGGGACTAGGGGGTATCAAATTTTTTTAAGGAAGTTTAGAGGAAATCAAATCCTTATGGATAAAATAGGCCAATAATTCGGGAATCTGAGGATGCTTCCCCAACTCATCCAGACGCTTGGCCTCCTCGGCAAATAACTCTGCTGCCTTCTGTAATTCTGCCATTCCCTGACCTTTAAACAATCAGGATTAAGACATTGACTCATAACAGTACAGCGATTGTTTAGAGCATTATCACCCTTACAACGAAGCCACGATGGGTTCCGATGCCGTTGTGTTTTGGTTCGCTAAAATAGCCACATAGAGACGATTTAAGCCACTGAGATAGGCTTGGGCCGAAGCCACAATAATGTCGGTATTAGCAGCATAACCCGTATAAATTCGCCCTTCATGACGCAGACGAATGGTCACTTTACCGAGCGCATCAATACCTTCACAAACCGATGTGACCGAATATTCCATTAATTCATTAGGAACATTGACGATAGTTGCGATCGCCTTATAGACCGCATCCACAGGGCCAGTACCGATCGCCGCTTCCGTTAATTCTTCACCATCGGGAGTCCGAATCGTCACAGTGGCAGTGGGTTTAGCATGATCACCACAGGAAACCTGCACCAACTCTAGACGGAATAATTCGGGAGCTTTGCGAATTTCATCATTCACAATGGCTTCTAAATCCCAATCGGTAATTTCCTTGCGTTTATCGGCAAATTCTTTAAACCGCAAAAAGGCATTATTTAACTCGTTATCAGTTAATTCAAAGCCCAATTCCGTTAAGCGCGATCGAAAGGCATTGCGTCCCGATAATTTACCGAGAACAATGAGATTATTGGTTAACCCGATGGATTCTGCATCCATAATTTCGTAGGTTAACTTATGCTTTAAAACCCCATCTTGATGAATGCCCGACTCATGGGAAAAGGCATTAGCTCCCACGATCGCCTTATTGGGTTGAACCAGCATTCCCGTTAACTCAGACACTAGGCGAGAAGTCGAAGCAATCTGTTTAGTCTCAATCTGGGTCAAGGGTTCAGTGGAATCCACGGGACGACCGAGGAAGGGATTAAAGTAAGAGCGACGCACATGGAGAGCCATTACTAACTCTTCTAGGGCAGCATTACCAGCCCGTTCTCCAATCCCATTAATGGTACATTCCAATTGACGCGCCCCATTTTTAACGGCTTCGAGGAAATTCGCCACCGCTAAACCGAGATCATTGTGACCATGCACAGAAATAATGGCTTGATCGATATTGGGTACATTGTCCTTAATGCCCTTAATTAAGGCTCCAAATTCCGAAGGAGTCGTATAACCGACAGTATCTGGAATATTAACGGTTGTTGCCCCTGCCGCGATCGCCGCTTCTAGAACTTGATATAAAAACTCTGGATCGCTACGGCCCGCATCTTCAGGGGAAAACTCCACATCATCCACCAAGGACTTAGCATAGGCCACCATTTCCGGCACAATTTGTAACACTTCTGAGCGAGTCTTCTTGAGCTTGTACTCTAAATGAATATCAGAAGTGGCTAAGAAGGTATGGATGCGGTGATGGACAGCCGGTTTAACAGCATCGGCAGCGGCCTTAATATCATTGCGAGAGGCTCTGGCTAATCCACAAATGGTGGGGCCATTTTCGACCCCAACGGTCTGGGCAATTTTCTGGACTGCTTCAAAATCGCCAGGGCTGGCATAGGGAAACCCTGCTTCAATTACATCAACTCCCAGTCGGGCAAGGGCACGGGCGATCGTCAGTTTCTCATCAACATTTAGGGTAGCACCAGGGGACTGTTCCCCATCGCGAAGAGTGGTGTCAAAAATGATAATACGGTCTGGATGAGTTGTCATAAACGCTTGCACTTCCCACGGTCTGGAAATTTGTCACTATCTCTGCATTATAAACGAGGATTGAATGGGATTAGGCGTAAAAAAATGAGATCTGGTTTTTCCTCTGCTGTCCAGGAGACTCTTTCCTATGGCAAAATCAAAGCATATTCTTCTGGTTGGAGACTGCGATCATGACCGTCAAAAAACAATTTTCCAGTTTTCAAGAAATGTTAAGCCAGGCAAAACGTCCTGTCTTGGTGGATTTCTATGCCACTTGGTGCGGCCCCTGTCAGATGATGGCTCCGATTTTGGAAGAAGTGGGTCTGCAACTCCGCGATCGCGTTCAGATTGTTAAGATTGATTCCGATAAATATCCGCAATTAGCCTCTCAATACCAAATTCAAGCCTTACCCACTCTGGTACTCTTTAAAGGAGGTCAACCGGCTCACCGTATTGAAGGGGTTGTACCAGCCTCACAACTAGTCCAACAACTACAGATGTTCCTCTAAAATCTTTTTTTAGTTAACTATTTTTCAATCATCATTTCTTAATCAACTATTGTCCTTTTCCTGTGTCCTACGCCATCGACTTTGGTACAAGCAATACTGTCATTGCCCGTTGGAATACGATTACCCAGCAGGCTGAATCCTTAAAGTTAAAAGCTCTGTCTGGGCAAATCTCTCCTAATCCCCCTTTGATTCCCAGTTGGGTCTATATCAACAATGCAGCCTTAAATCAGGTCTGGGTGGGTCAAGAAGTTGGCGATCGCGGTTTGGATCTGCGAAGTGATCAACGCTTTTTTCGCAGTTTTAAACGGGGGATTGGCTCTCAGATCCAGGGATTTTTACCGGAACTGGATGAAGTGCCGATCTCCTTTGAGCAAGTGGGAAATTGGTTTCTTGATCGTCTAGTTCAAGAATTGGAGCAGGAAGAAGGTCAGAAAATTAATTCTTTGGTTTTGACCGTTCCCGTCGATAGTTTTGAAGCCTATCGTCACTGGTTAAGTCAGCGTTGTCAGGTCTGGGGCATTGAACGGGTTAGCCTATTGGATGAACCGACGGCGGTGGCTCTCGGCTATGAGGCGACCCAGGCAGATATTTTGCTAGTGGTCGATTTTGGGGGGGGGACAATCGACCTTTCCCTGGTTCAACTTAATAAATCCCAGAAGTCTAGTTCTCCCCAGGGCTTTTTGTTAAAGTGGGGCGATCGCTTAATGGGAAATAGTTCAGGACAACGAGCCAAGTTAGCCCAGGTCATTGCCAAGGCCGGTTGCAATTTAGGCGGCACAGATCTAGATCATTGGATTCAGGATTATTTCACCCAGACTCAAAACCTACCTAGCTCGTCCCTCACAACCCGATTGGCAGAAAGATTAAAAATTGAACTCTCTAGGCAAGAATCTGCCACAGAAGTCTATTTTGATGACCAAAGTTTTGAAACCTGGGAGTTAACGTTAGATCGGGCTGGCTTGGCGGAAATCCTACAGAAAAACCAATTATTTGAACAATTAGATACCTTGATGAATCAGGTTTTACAACAGGGTCGCCGCAGTGGCATTAGTCCTGAATCGATTGATCAAGTGCTTTTGGTGGGGGGAACGTCCCAAATGCCGGCCATTCAAACCTGGTTACAGAGCTATTTTGCCCCTGCTAAAATTCGCAGCGATCGCCCCTTTGAAGCCGTTGCTTTGGGAGCTTTGAAACTATTTCAGGGCCAAGAAATTCAGGACTTTTTGTATCACAGTTATGGCATTCGCTATTGGAATCGTCGTCAGAATTGTCATAGTTGGCATCCGATTATTAAGGCAGGTCAAGCCTATCCCATGCCGCAACCTTTGGAATTAACCCTCGGAGCTTCCCTCGAAAATCAGCCCAGTATTGAACTGATTATTGGGGAGTTAGGCTCTTCGTTAGGGGCAACTGAAGTTTATTTTGAAGGCGATCGCTTAGTGACTCGTTCCTTAGGCAATGAAGAATTTACAGTGCAACCCCTCAATGATCGTAAAGGCGCACGAACCATCGCTCAATTAGATCCTGCCGGTTTTCCTGGCCGCGATCGCATTAAAGTTCAATTTTGGATTGATGCCCAGCGTTTTCTTCGTATCTCTGTGGAGGATATGTTGCTACAAAAAAACTTAGTTGAGAATCAGATTGTCGCTCAATTAAGTTAAGATCAAATTAAAAATCTAGCAATAGACAGAATTTATTCAAGTTGATCGTTAACCCGATTATCTTCCAAAATTGTTGTCTTCTGTCGCTCACAGTATTGAATCGCACTTTCAATTTCAGGAAGAACTGGGCCAATCCACTTTTGATAGAGTTGACGGGCTGCATAATTTTTAATGGTTGCATCCACTAATGCTTTCCATTCTGGATCCTGGTTGGGCAAAATTAGCCCGTAGGCTTCACAATTAAGGGGTATTTTAGGAATCATTAAATAATCGGTTCCTAGGGCCAGATTTTGTAATAACGCTTCCCCAAGCAATAAAATTCCATCACTGGCAAAGGCATCAATTTTTTCTTGCCGAAGAGCCTGAACCCCTCTCAACCGACCTGTCACTCCCTGAAATTCTTGTATCGTTGCTTCAGGATATTTGTCCCGAATAAACTGAAAGTTAGTAGTATTTCGTAAAACACCAATCGTAATTCCCTTAAGAGAACTATTCAGATTAATTCTGCTCTTATCTTGCGCTCGAATTAGCAATTGGGTTCCCGTTAAAAGAAAGGGTTCGGAAAAGGTAACATTTTTATAATCAAGATTGGCACGAATACTATTAGGGCCACATTCTAAATAAACCACACCATCATCAACTAGATCAAAGCGATTAAATAGAGTTGACTTAAATAATTTAACCAAAATAGTGGGTCGATCTAGTTTTCTAATTACTTGTTGTTTTAGCAAAGCCATAAAATCAAGACAAATGCCAGTCCAGTTATTATTGAGATCTCGATAACCAAAGGGAACCGCATCTTCTCTGACAGCAACTTTGAGTAAGCCAGTTTTTTGAATTTCTTGCAAGACTGTTTTATCTTGGGCTAATAGCGGTGTAGAAAAGGAAAAATAGAGACAAAATAGGCTCATTAATCCCTTGCCAAGAAAATTTGACTTTGATAACCTAAATGGCGTTTTAGTGGTTACAGGCATCATGATTATCTCTAGATGAGCGATCGCATTATGGCATTGTTAATTGTAATGAATCATAGAACTTCAGTTAACCAAAATTAATTCCCCATTTTTTGAGTAACATTTCCCCTAGTTTTTGTAAAATGCCGATCAGGGGAACGATGAGTGGGGTTGGCACCGTTAATAGATATCGCCGAAAAATTTGGACATCAAACGGCCAGACCGGAAATTCATCTGTCAGCGTGTAAAATGTTTTCAATTCTCGAATTTTCTCTGTTCTCTTCTTTAAAACTTCTGCCTCTTCACCTAAATTATTACAAATCATTTCATAATCGGCTTCAAACTGTCGAGCAATTTTGTGTAGCAGTTCTTTTTTAGCTTTTTCCATGCCTCGATGAACTGTTAGTAATGGGCCAAAAAAACAGGCTCCCGACAGAAAAATATAGAGAAAAACAACAAAACCAACATACCAGACATACCAGTAGTATTTCCCATTTCCCTGGGTAATATATTGAACGCCAATAGTACCAATCCAGACCCCTAAAATTGCAATTAAATAAGCCGTTTTGATCGAGTAGTTACTAAGAGATTGAAGACCACCACAGCGATCAGGATGGAGAGGATTAACGTTTAATTTTTTACTTTTGAGCAGTCGATGAAGAATCCTAATATTATCAATCAGATTGAGCACTAAAATTGTCCCAGCATAGACAATTACTAAAGTATCAATAGTAATACTAAAGTTGGCTAATGGGGTTGAGCTTGCCCAGCTTTTCTCTAAACCAGGTTGGGTAATACAGACAACTAAACCAAAACAAGCAGCACTCGCCATTGCCCATAAATTTCGCCCTTTTCGATAATAAATGAGAGTAGACATCCGATCAATTTTGGCGCGATCAATATCCACCACATCCGACTCATCTAGGGTTTGAATGAGACGACTAATCGCTTTAAAACTCCAGAGATAATAACCAATAATGAAAGGATTAATGATAATTGCGGCAATCCAAGGAACCTGATCTTGCAAAAGTCCTGTCTGGCCTGGACGAGACCATAAAGTATTGGTCACAAAGGCAGTTAATAAGGCTAGAATGGCAGCGATCGCGATTGACCCCAATCCGGCTGTAAGAGGACTTAAATGCCACTTTTCTACCAATAAAGTAGCCAGGGGATCGGAGCGGTAGAGATTATCTCGGCGTTGAGTACGAGCGATTTTTGTGTTACTGATCATGTAAATTAATCTCCTAAATAGGTCAAGCTCAAGTTTGGGCTAATTAGCAATAACTTAACAATCTTTATTCAGGAATTAGCTCTGAGAGGGAAACTATTTGATAACCTTTTTTAGCCAACGTTGGCAAAACATTTTGTAACGTTAAAGCTGTTCTTTTCCCCCAGGAACCATGATCATGTAAAACAATTATGGCACCTGGAGCCGCATTGATCAGAATATGCCAAGTTGAAAACCAGACTGAGGCAATATGAGTGTCAAAGGGAAAAATAGAACCCAACACCATTTGATAATCATGAAGACTAGCAATTTTTACCATTGCATTATTATACCAACCTGATGCCGGACGTAACCAGCGCAGTTGACCAAATTGTGAAAAAACCTGGTGAGCTTCGATTAGCTCCGAGGCAAAGGCTTGGGGGGAAAGTAAAATACTAGGACGATCTTCCGTAAGATGATTTCCTAATTCATGACCATCTTTAACCATTCTTTTCAGGAGTTCTTCATTGCCAGGAACTCTATTACTAATTAGGAAGAAAGTCGCTCGTGCCTCATAATTTTCTAAAATATCCAAAATTTTTGCGGTTGTTAATGGATCTGGGCCATCATCAATGGTTAGGGCTATTAGCGGTTTTTTGGTTTCCTGAAAATAAATAACGCCAGGGACAAAAAAATTTGTCAGAGAAAGAATAAACCGAGGTTGAAAAAATAAAATAGTCACCAAGCCTAATCCAAGAAGGATTAAAACTATCAATAGCAAGGATAAAATCATTGGCGTTTGTACTCATTCTATCTGGCGTTGATTTGTCCTCATTGTTTGCTCTCATCCATTAAGCGCAGGAAGAATTGAGGGATAGGCAGCAATATCAAAGGCACAAGCGGCGATCGCGGTTCCGCCCCCAGGCTAGAGCCAGAAAAATCAACAAAGTTTAATTTATCAAGGATAAAAATGGGTCTTCTGGGATTTTCGCGCTATTTTTAAGCTGAGTGCCTACAGGACTAGATGCAATTTATGGTAACGCTACTAGAAAACCCCTTTCGAGTTGGACTGCGACAAGAACGCACCCCAGACCCCCTGATTTTAACGATTTTCGGGGCATCCGGCGATCTGACACAACGCAAATTAGTGCCAGCCATTTACCAAATGAAGCGGGAACATCGCCTGCCCTCAGAACTCACGGTAGTCGGGTTTGCTAGACGAGACTGGAGCCACGACCATTTTCGGGATCAAATGCGTCAAGGTATTGAAGAATTTGCCGATGGCATTGGGAGTGAAGAACTATGGAATGAGTTCGCCAAAGGACTATTCTATTTTTCGGGAGACATGGACAATCCAGACAGCTATAACCGCTTGAAGGCCTTTCTGGCTGAACTGGATGAGCAGCGAGGAACCAGAGGCAATCGCGTTTTCTATTTAGCAGTTTCGCCCAAATTCTTCCCACCAGGGATTAAACAACTGGGAGCCGCCGGAATGTTAAGCGATCCTAGCAAACAACGGATTGTCATCGAAAAACCCTTTGGTAAAGATTTGACCTCTGCCCAAACCCTAAATCGCGTTGTCCAAAATGTCTGTCAGGAAGAACAGGTCTATCGGATTGACCACTATTTAGGCAAAGAAACCGTTCAAAATTTGATGGTTTTCCGGTTTGCCAATGCCATTTTTGAGCCAATTTGGAATCGTCAGTTTGTTGATCATGTCCAGATCACGGTGGCGGAAACCGTTGGTGTAGAAGAACGGGCCGGTTACTATGAGACGGCGGGAGCCTTGCGGGACATGGTACAAAATCATATTCTGCAATTACTCTGTTTAACGGCGATGGAGCCTCCCAATGGCATTAATGCGGATAGTATTCGTAACGAAAAGGTGAAGGTCTTGCAGGCTACCCATTTAGCCGATATTAGTAATTTGGACAAATCTGCGGTGCGGGGCCAATATAAAGCGGGCTGGATGAAGGGTAAACCGATTCCAGGCTATCGAGAAGAACCAGGGGTTAATCCCAATTCTTCCACACCAACCTTTGTGGCCATGAAATTACTGATTGATAACTGGCGTTGGCAAGGGGTTCCTTTCTATTTACGAACGGGAAAACGCCTACCCAAAAAAGTAAGTGAAATTGCCATTCAATTTCGAGATGTGCCATTGCTGATTTTTCAGTCCGTCGCTCACCAAGCCAACCCGAATATTTTAAGCCTACGGATTCAACCCAATGAAGGGATTTCACTGCGCTTTGAAGCCAAAATGCCTGGGGCCGAATTACGCACTCGTACCGTGGAAATGGATTTTAGTTATGGCTCCTCTTTTGGGGTCGCTACGGCGGATGCCTATCATCGGCTTTTATTGGATTGTATGCTAGGCGATCAAACGCTCTTTACCCGTGCGGACGAGGTGGAAGAGGCTTGGCGAGTGGTCACTCCGGCCCTATCGGCTTGGGATGTGCCGGCTGATCCGAGTACTGTTCCCCAATATGAGGCTGGTACTTGGGAACCGGCAGAAGCGGAAATGCTGCTCAATCAAGATGGCCGCCGTTGGCGTAGGCTCTAGTCAGCTTTCTGGCTGATTGTGAACATTTCGCCAATTCCAGGCTTGATAGTCTCTTAACCATTCCAAGAGATGGGAATAGGGCATGGGTCGAGCAAAATAATAACCTTGACCCTGCTCACACTTGAGCCAACGTAATTGAGTTACTTGCATTTCTGTTTCAACGCCTTCGGCAATGACATCCAAGTTAAGGGCATGGGCTAACATCACAATGGTGCGAATAATTTCGGTATTTTCGTCATCGGGCTTCATGGGCATGACAAAGGAGCGATCAATTTTTAAGGTATTGATGGGAAAACGGTGCAGATAACTTAAAGAAGAATAGCCTGTACCAAAATCATCTAAACAAATTTCGATGTGGCGATCGCGTAATTCTGCTAGGACATTGGTTGCCAGTTCCATGTTATCCATGAGGATACTTTCAGTAATTTCTAACTTGAGACAAGTTGGCTGAAGTTGCGTTTTGCAGAGAACTTGGTCAATATTTTGTAAGAGACTTTGATCCCGAATTTGGCGGCTGGAAATATTAACACTGATTTTTAGCTTTTGATGTTGGGGAAATAATTTTTGCAACTGGGCAACTTGATGACAGGCTTTTTCTAAAATCCACTGTCCCATGGGAATGATTAATCCTGTTTCTTCGGCGATCGCAATAAAATCTATCGGTGAGATCAAACCTTCACTGGGGTGATACCAACGAATTAGAGCTTCTAGGCCAACCAAGCCCCCTTCTTGCAAATCGACAATGGGTTGATAATAGACCTGAAACTCCTGACGTTCCATGGCCCGCCGTAAATCGTTTTCTCGTTGAAGACGGTTGACCGCTAGGGTGTGCATAGTTGGATCAAAAATACGATAACAGGCTTTGCCATCCGCTTTGGCATGGTACATTGCCGTATCTGCATCCCGTAAAATGTCTTGGGGATGACGGTAATAGGGATAGTTCAGGGCAATGCCGATGCTGGTATTAGTAAAAATTTCCTGCCCGTTCAAAATAAAAGGATAGGTTAATTGGCGATGAATTCTCTCCGCAATGCTGATCGCATCCTGTACATCATGAATATCTTCCAGGAGCATGGTGAACTCATCCCCGCCTAAACGCGCTAGGGTATCACTGGGTCGCAGACATTTCTGAAGACGTTGGGCAATCTCCTGTAGAAGTAAGTCTCCGTAGGTGTGACCTAAACTATTATTGATATCCTTGAAACCATCCAGATCTAAAAAGAGAACGGCAAAATGGTAATCATGGTAGCGAGAATTGCGTTGCAAGGCATGACCTAACCGATCCAAAAACAGCAAACGGTTGGGTAAGCCGGTGAGGGAATCATGGGTGGCACGGTGGTTAAGTTGCTCTGTGGCCAACTTCTGTTCCGTGATATCGCTATCAATGCCATCTAAACGTAGCGGACGACCCTGCTCATCATACACAACTTTAACGCGCCGCAAGAGCCACCGAATTTCGCCACTGGGCCGCACAATCCGATATTCGACTTCTGCACTGCCCCGTTCCCATAAAACTTGCAGATGACCTTCCATTAAAACTTGATCTTCCGGGTGAATGGATTCAAACCACAGGGTCGGATTGTTATAAAAGTCGGTCAGCGATCGCCCATAAACTGCTTCAGTGGCGGAATTAAGGTAAAGGGTTTCCATGGTGATGGCAGAAGCCGACCAGACCACATCTTGAATCGAACTGAGAATTCCCTCTAAGCGTTGTTCACTTTCCAACAGGGCCTGCTCAATCGCCTTACGTTCGCTAATATCTGTCACCATGGCCAGTTCTCCCGCATAGTTGCCCTCCTCATCAAAAAAGGCACTTTTGGAAACCATCGCCCACAATTCCTGGTGATCCTTGCGATAAAACTTAAAGTCTTGGGTTTCGCGGCTATGGGGTAGGGTGCAGGTGGGGTAGGACAGATTTAACGGGTTAAAAGCATAGTTATTATCCATAAAAGAGAGAATGTTATGGTGCAAAAGCTCTTCGATGGAATAGCCCAGCATCATTGCCAACTGCTGGTTAACAAAGACCGTTTCCTGATTTTGATCCAGAATCCAGATACCATCGGTGGTTAATTCCACAATGCGGCGATATTTTTCTTCACTTTGGGCGAGAGCCTGGGCAGAGGTATAGCGTTCGGTGATATCTCGCAAAGATACTAGATGAGCATTGCTTTGTCCCCAGGTAATGTCTACCACCCGCATTTCTGCCATAATCAAGGCTCCTGTGGGATGATGAAGGCTAATTTCTGTAATTTCATTGGTGATAACAGGAATGCCTAAATGATCCCCCAGTAGTTCTGCTTGAGAACGTCCAAAGAGTTTACTGGCAGCAGGATTGACAAATTTGATCATCCCTTCACTGTCGATCACCAATAGGCCATCGGAGATGGTGGTAATAATGCGGCTCAAACGTTCTTCACTGGCCTGAAGATCGGCTTCAATATGTTTCGCGATCGTAATATCAGTGGCAATACCATCCAGACGAATGGCCTTGCCGGTGTCATCGTAAATCAGATGGGCGCGATCGCGGAGCCAACGAATCTCTCCATTGGGGTGAATGATGCGATAACAAATATCCTTAGCAACTCCTTCTGTATGCAACCGTTCACTGGCCTGTTCCACAAAGGCTCGATCCTCAGGATGGATAATTTCTAACCACAGCTTAGGATTTTGCTGAAAGTTGGTTAGGGGTTGGCCATAAAAGTCGGCGATCGCTTCATTCAAATAAATAAATTGTTGAGTTTGTAGATCCAGCGACCAAACCATGTCCTTAAGAGACCCTAAAATGCTGTGCAGTTTATTCTGGCTATCTTTTAAGGCGTCTTCTGCTTGTTTGCGTTCACTGATATCAATCAGAATGGCTAAAAATCCCGTCGGACGACCCAGTTCATCGTGAATGGTAGAAAAAGTAATTTGACACCACAGTTCAGAACCATTGTGATGGCGACAGGGTTGTTCTTGAGAAAGGGAAACTTTCCGCCCTGTTTGGGCATTCGCCAAAAAAGATTGAAATTCCGTAATAGCCTGATTTTGCTCTAGAGTGGGAGAAAATTCTATGTTAATACGATAGAGATCGGTAAAGGTTTTCGCTCTCACTTGTTCGGTGGTATAACCCAGAATTTTAGAAAAGCCTGGATTCACCGTCAAAAAATTGCCAAACTGATCTAGCTGAACAATGCCGACCCCTGCTTGTTCAAAAATGCCTCGAAATTTAGCTTCACTGGTGGCTAGATTCTCTTCGACTCGCTTAATATCACTGACATCAGCCTGGATGCCAATAAAGTTGGTGAGATGGCCCTGTTCATCTTGAACGGGTGCAATATACAATTGATTCCAAAATAAGCTGCCATCTTTACGATAATTACGCAGCGTCACCTGGCATTCCTGTCCCGTACTTAAAGCGTCTCGAATCGCGTCAGTTTCTTCCTGGTGACGGTCATCTCTTTGTAAAAAATTGCAATTTTGCCCTAGAATTTCCGGTTGACTATAGCCGGTAATCATTTCAAAACCCTTGTTCACATAAATGACTGGATTGGTTGACTCCAGAGCATCCGTAATAATAATGCCATTTTGGCTGGCATTGATGGCTCGCTCCAGTAAGGTCAAACGGGATTCGTAATTATGGCGATCAATCGCCGCCGACAAAATATGACTGACAATCGTTACAAAACTGATTTCCTCACTGGTAAACTGACGTTCCTGTTTGTTATAAACACCTAATACCCCAAAGGGGCCTAGGGGCGTTGGCACAATGACAGTGAGTCCACTTACCACTTGATGATTTTGGAGAAAGGGATCGCCGCGAAAACGGGTTTCAACCTGTAAATCTTGAGTTAGAACGGGTTGATAGTTGGCCATCACCAAATTTTCATTGATATGGAGGGTATAGCCCGTATAGGAACGTGATGTGGCCTCAATCGTCACTGTCCCTAAATCCTGATCAGACCCATAACTTGCCCCTAACATAAAGGCACTCCGATTGGGCAGTAATTCCCAGAGACAACAGAGGTCAATTTCTAAGTTCTGGGCCACGAGAGTAACCACTTCGTCAAAGAGATGGTCGAGACTTCTATTTAAAATGCTTCGTTGTCCTAATTGGGCGATCGCCTCTTGACGCTGATAACGTTTTTGCTCGGTCTGTGACTCCTCTGTATTTATTTGGGAGAGCAACAAGGCTTCTAGGCGTTGACGTTCTGCAATTTCGGTGTGTAGTTGGGATTGAAGCAGCGTTATCTCTACTGCGGCAGAAGCTGGGGGATCGAATCGCTCCGTTGTACTCAGAAAAACGGTATTAGTGTCTTGGCCTGCATCAAGACTAGAATGCTGAATATTATGCTCCTGTTTTTTTAACTCGATCACTATCCTCATGAAGAGGATTTCTTTTAAATTTTTAACCAACCCTTGAATAATCGTTGATAAATGATGCATTTGATAAGTTAGAACCACCAATAGCGTTCGGATGATACAAACTTCTAATCAGTTGATAAGCTTTTAGGTATTTATGCTGACGAGAAAACAGGCAAAGAGACCGAAATAAAGCCGCTCTTGCTTGCTTTTCACTAAAAGAAGGTTTAATATCGCTTTATTAATTATAGACTTTTCAGGTTTTTTCAAGATTGCGTAAGTTGCTAAGGAGCATGGGGAAAGTTCTGAAATTGCAGTTCTGAGCAGTCTCAACTCAAATGGACTATCATAGCGAAACGTTGTATTCTGCCTCAAATCCTTGAAAGGCTTTTTCTAATTGCCATTGTAGGCGTGCCTTTTCACTCTGGTTCAGAAACTGTTGACAAGGCTGGGATGGGTTAGTTCTCTCTTTTTCACAGGCGGCGATGGGGATAAATTTGCGGCGATCGCGCCAGAAACTTTCCCCCGACAAGAAAGCATACTCCAAACTATTGCGGGCCATCATTTTCAGTTGTAAATAGCCTAGCCCCTGATCCTCAGCGGCCTTGAGAAATTCCTGGGACATATCAGAGCGGGCAATGCCTTGATCGTCGGTGGCCAGGGCCACGGGAACCCCATATTCCAGATAGGTGGCCAAAGGATGACGTTTGCCGGTAATCCCTAAAATAGTTTCATTGCTGCTCAGACAAATCTCAATTAGCACATTACGCCGCACTAATTCTTTTAACAGTTCGTAGGGTTGATCTTCATTCATGATCGCCACACCATGACCAATTCGTTCCGCATGACCTGTTCGCACCGATTCGCGGATGTGGAAAGTTAGGTCATTGGGGGGAACCAAACCAGGAAAAAGTTCTCCGGCATGGAGGGTGATATGGGCTTGAGGATACTGGAAGTGTAGATAGTTCAGCATTTGCATTTGCAGGGAAAAATTTTGTCTCGCCATTAAACTATCTTCTGGTTGCACTAAATTAACGCCCACAAAGGGAGAATTGGGGAGATTGGCTAACATGAAACCTGCTACCATCTGAGCAAAAACCCTTTCTAGGGCTGCACCTCTAGATATTTGGGAGATATAGCGAATGGTGACAGCACAGCCTGGGTCTGCCTGGGGAGTTTCACACTGAAGTAAACGATTTTTTTCTTTTTCTGCTGTTGCAATTTCTTGGATTCCTACGGTTACGGCTTCGTCAATATTGTTCTTTTTTAATTGATTAAAACTATTTTCAAAATTGCCATCCCAACCGGCTTTTTCTCCCACTTGACGGGATATTGTACTGGCGGGGGTGAGCATTAATTCTAAATAACTTACTTTATCTTTGGCTGCTTGCGAGGCAGCTTCGGCTAACATGCGACCCGTTTGATGATCAGTGGCGGCTCCAAATTGACTAAAGGTTTCAAAAAAGCGATCGTGACCGTTTTGTCCTGAGTATTGCCAAAAACGCATTGACCAGGCATTAACTAAGCGATTGTAGAGGGTTTGGTCGGTCAGGGCTTTACGGATGGGAATCTGAGCCGCCGTTTCTTCACAGGGAGCTTCCGACGCTACCCAAGTAACTTGACTCACACAAAGACCGCGATCGCTGGCCCATTGGATATAGGATTCAGCGTAAATGGCTCCTGATAAATGATTATGCAGATCAGCACCTTTGGGCATTTGACGCAAAAAAGCTAACATCTGGGGAGGAGATTGGCGAATACGTTCAAAGTAAAGGGCTGTTTTTTGTTCCGCAGCATTTTCTGGGATGAGTTTGGTTGCTGACTGGGCTTGGACAACGGTGGTTAGGGAACTGACCAGCAGCAGGGAGCTAATACTTTGCAGAAAAAAACGGCCCCATTGATTTGACATTGATATGGCATCTCTCACGATGTTAATGTTTGTATTTTACGAGAATTGAGGATATTTGGACGATTCCGGCACGAGTTTTAAGCTAGAATTGCTTTCGGGATGGATCTTGATGGCTCACCTCGATTTAACTTCATTTTTATGGGAAAAAGTCATTTTAAAAAAGCGATTGCGTCTTTGGAAGCCCGAATTGCTGAACATCAAGAGAAAATTAGATTAGAATCAAAGAAAGAGTTAGCCGATCAAGCCTTAATTAATCATTGGCAAAAGGAAATTAGGGCTTTTGAAAAAGCTATTCAACAGGCATTAAAGAGATTGGGTAAAAACTAATGGAATTAATCACTAGAAAAATTAACACTCAAAATTCTACTTTAAATCGCTTAATAACTGAGTTACAGGAAGAATGTCAAAATGTTCTTTCTTTGGTTAATCAATTGCAGTTGTCTGAACTCAGCGATCGCCAAAGGGGTGAGATTTTATCAGAGTTATTGGTTTCAACCGTTCATTTATACTCTCACTGTGATGAGGATTTGCAAAATTTGATTTCTGATGAGCTAGAAGTTTTAGACGACAATATTTAGAGAATATATTGATAGGTTAAGTATATTTTACTCTTCCATTTTAGACTCTAAAAAAAATCAGTAAGGTGGACGATAAAATTAATCTGTTTCTATTGCAGACCTTCAATCTCACGACGAACTTCATCTAAAGGAGATTCCATTAATTGAGGGGGATCAGGAATAAATTCAACGGTTACGTTAATTTTTAATTTTCCTTGTTTCCAGCCACTAGAACCAGCTTGTAAAATTTTGCATTCAACACCTGCATCAAACCAATCCATTAGTTTTTCTAAACTCATTTTCACGGATTTACTATCACAATGATTATTTAAAGCACTAGGAACAGCTTGATCAAATGCAGTTTCTACAGCATCTTTTAGTTTGCCAAATTTAAATAAATTTTCCTTACGATCAACAATATCATCGTCGTTTAGATTATTAAGATAATTATTGTAATTGAGTTGCATAAAAGTTACTCCTTTGATAATCTAAGATAATTGACTAGCTTGGATTTCCCGATAAATTTCATCTAGGGGTGATTCTGGTTCTGTGATTTCGGTTTGATCAGGAATAAACTCTAAAACCAATTTAGCACGAAGTTTGCCTTTTTTCCATTCTTTAAAGTTAGTGTCTAGAATTTCGCATTCAATGCCATCTTCAAAAATCTCTTGCCCACCACGAATATCTCTTGATACCAATTTGCTATCTACAATGGTAGAAAAAGGCTGTTGATTCCAAAAATTAGGAGCATGAAAAATAGAATCTAAAGTTTCTAAGATTTTTTTTAGTTTATAAACTTGAGGGCTAGTATTGTAGCTAATGACTGCATCTGAGTTTAATGATTGGAGATAATCGTTAGGCTGGTGGGGCGACAAGAGAGCTAGAAGACAGACATAGCAAGCAACTTAGCCCTTTTACCTCGAATGTAATCCTTCAACCGATGGCGGCTAATTTGCATTAGCTCTTGAATAATTTTTTCATACATC
>JAYKJI010000288.1:0-3829 GCA_035285405.1 Snowella sp.
GATTTCACGCCAGTTATTTATTCCTGTTATTCGCCAATTTATTCTTGACCATCATACACAAACTCCTCCTTACTTCTGTCCCTAGCACATTTTCTTGTTTTTGACAATGCGTAACTCCTATCTATGTTCAATTTAATTGAAACCAGTTACTTAAATAATTCAGATTAGATTAGACCCCGTCCCTGACGGTTAAATTCGGCAACGGTTTGCTCCGAAAGCTCATGGGTAGTCATAGCTTTTAAAAGACTTAATGGCAAGGTGAGATGATTAGCTCCGGCTAAAAGGGCTGCTGCTGCTTCCTGGGGAGATTTTAGACTGGCAGCGAGAATTTCTGTCTGGCTACCCTGAAGAATTTGAGCCATTTCTTGCACTAGTTTTAGCCCATCTCCCTGTAAACGGCTGGCCCGGTTAACGTAGGCGATCGCATATTTGGCTCCTGCTTCGGCGGCGATCGCGGCTTGGGCGGGACTATAAATGGCCGTAACGGAACAGGCAATATCGGAAGACAATTGGGCCAATGCCTGAAAACCCTTGGCTGTGGCTGGAATTTTTAACACCGTTTTTTCCCCGATCAATTGATAGGCTTGATGACCCTCGGCGATCATGGTTTCTACTTCCGTCCCCACCAGTTGATAGTAAAGTTCCCCTGGACTGAGCTGAGCTAACTGGGTAAGGGTTTCGGCAGCAGAGAGGGGACTTTGGGCTAATAAACTGGGATTAGTCGTAATGCCTTTGACCCAACCGAAATTTTGAACTTGTTGGGCTTCTTCAATGAGAGCGGAATCTAGGTAGAGCATGGGGAGAGGGGGAGGAGGGGACTGGGAGAGGGGGAGACTTTAACGAGTTTATCAGTTCGGCAGGGAGCATCGGTAAATCGGCTACAATTTCAGGTGTTCTGTCTCTGCGATGCTAAGATGAGTAATCTGATTCTGGATGTGCGTAACTTACAGGTAGAATTTTCATCCTTTGGCCAGGTTCAACCGATGGTGGCGGTGAAGGGAATTAGTTTTCAATTACATCGCGGTCAGGTATTGGGACTGGTGGGAGAATCGGGATCGGGAAAATCGGTTACATCCCTAGCGATGATAGGTTTAGTGCCGCCTCCAGGGAAAGTAACCCCCAATAGTGAGATCTATTTTTATACTAGCCAAACGAGACAGATAGGACAAGAAAAGATTGCCGACGAAAAATCCCTCAATTTAGTGACTTTAAGTGAGTCAGAAAAACGTCAGTATCGGGGTGGCAAAATTGCCATGATCTTTCAGGAACCGATGAGTTCTTTAAATCCGGTTTATACGATTGGTTTTCAAATTATGGAAGCCATTCAACTGCATCAACAGGTTACTCCTCTCCAAGCCCAAAATCAAGCGATCGCCCTTTTGCAAGAAGTCCGTATTCTTCCCCAGGATGCAGAGCTAGAAGCAGAATTTATGACGTTAGGAGAAACTCAGCCATCAAGCTCTCAGCCAGTTAGTGAACAAGTTAGAAACTATATTCAACAGCGCAAAGCAAACTTTTTAAAACGCTATCCCCACGAGCTATCGGGTGGACAATTACAACGGGTAATGATTGCGATCGCCATTTCCTGTAATCCTAGTTTATTAATTGCCGATGAACCGACAACCGCCCTAGATGTGACTGTGCAAGCTGAAATTTTACGCCTCCTGCGTGATTTATGTAAGAGCGATCGCGATATGTCAATGATGTTTATTTCCCATGATCTGGGAGTTATTAATGAAATTGCCGATCAGGTTGCTGTCATGTACCAGGGAGAAATTGTGGAAAAAGGGAGTAAAGAGCAAGTGCTTTATCATCCCCAACATCCCTACACCAAAGGTTTATTAGCCTGTCGTCCGCGTCTTCAACCTCAACTGGCTCAACTGCCAACAATTGCTGATTTTATGGACGGGAAAACGGAAGCCATTTCCTATCGTATTGTTTCCCCTGAAGAGGAAGCGGAGCGTTTAGAATTTCTTTGCCAACAAACCCCACTCCTAGCGGTAGAAAATCTGACCGTAGAATTTGCTCAAGCTAATTTTTTATTCCAGAAAAAAGCCTTTAAAGCCATTGACAATGTGAGCTTTCAAGTTTTCCCTGGGGAAACTTTAGGACTTGTGGGAGAATCGGGCTGTGGTAAATCAACCTTAGCAAGAACAATTTTGCGACTTATTCCCCCTCAGCAGGGTAATATTAATTTTCAAGGCGAATCTCTTTCCAAGCTCAAGTCAGGAGACAAAAAGCTGCGAAATTTACGACGAGAAATGCAAATTATTTTTCAAAATCCCTACAATTCTCTCAATCCACGAATTAGTATTGGTAAAGCGATCCTAGAGCCGATGATTATTCATCAAATGGGCGGCAATGATGCTAAACGCCGAGAACGAGTTAACTATTTGTTAGAAAGAGTCGGTTTAGATCCCCAGTGGTTTCATCGCTATCCCCATGAATTGTCGGGTGGTCAACGACAACGGGTTTGTATTGCCAGAGCCTTAGCCTTAAATCCTCGTTTTATTATCTGTGATGAGTCAGTTTCTGCCCTGGATGTTTCTGTGCAAGCTCAGGTTTTAAATTTACTCAAGGATCTTCAGAAGGAGTTTCAATTGACCTATATTTTTATCTCCCATGATCTTAGTGTGGTGCGCTTTATGAGCGATCGCATTATGGTTATGAATCAGGGTAAATTGGCAGAGGCGATCGATGCAGCCCAGACCATTATCAATCAACCGAAAAGTGCCTATACCCAAAAACTGATCAATTCTATTCCTCAATTTCCCGATGACTTAAGTTGGTTGTAGATTTTGTCATCAATATTATCAACTGTTTAACTTTGAGAAAATTTAAGCTGTTTGGAGCAATAATTTCCTCAAGTCAGATAAAATACAGTAAGTCATGGGCAGTTAATTATGGTTTTTCCTCCTCCCTCCAATAACGGCGATTCCCCGCTTCAGCAAGAGCGAGACTTTTCAGATCTTTCCCCGGAAAGAAAAGAGGCTGCTCAAAAGCAAGCCCGAAAATGGTTTTTAATTTTGTTGACATCGGGACTGCTGATGGGCTTAATCGTTGCCCTGGGAATTGTCCAACTCCTACAAAAATTTGGTTTAGCTGCCAAACCCGATCATCCCCTTCGCATTGAGCGATATAGAAATTAGTTTATAGAAATTAGTTGTATAAACAGTTGGCTCTCCGCTATTGTGTGTGATAACTCAGGCTTATGGATTTATGGAATCCTTGTTTAGCAAGCCTTTTACCCTTATCATTTGTGGACTAGTGACTCTTATAATCCCATTTTCCACACAGTTAAGAGAAGAGCCAACAGTTTTTAGCCTCTGTTAATGAGTTGTTAAGCTGTTACAGCACTTTGCGCTAGAATAGCAGACAACAAGAAAAAGGAGAAAACACAATGACAATATACTCACTAGACCTAAGAAAAAAGGCGGTAGCTTTATATGAGGCAGGAGATATGTCGATAAGAAAAGTCGCCGAAAGATTAATGGTGAATAAAAATACAGTCAATGAATGGCTGAAATTATACCGAGAGCAAGGGAATGTACAACCAAAAAGAGTAGGCTCAACGAGAAAAAGTCAACTAGAAGACTATAAGGAAGAGGTAAAAAAGATGGTAGCAGAATATCCCGATTATACTTTGGCAGAATATTGCGAATATTGTCTAGAAAAAATGGGTGTGGGACTGAGCAAAAGCGAAATGTGCCGTTTTCTACAAAAAGAGAAGTTAACCCGAAAAAAAAAGACATTAAGGGCAAGTCAGGCAGGAACAGAAAAGAATCAGCAAGCTCGTGTAGATTATTGGGAGGAAATTAGAGATGTCAAA
>JAYKJI010000289.1:0-13502 GCA_035285405.1 Snowella sp.
TTAGGAAATTCAGTAGCCAGTAAACGCGGTAATTTGGGTGATAAATTTTCATCAAACAGTAACTTCATCGGGAATAATCATTAAATGGCGATCGCGGTCAGCAGCAAAAGCGAAACAGGCTTGTATATCTTCTAAGGTTAGATCAGGAAAATCGTCTAAAATTTCCTCAATGGTCATCCCTCCCCCCAAATAGTCTAAAACATCATTAACAGTGATGCGAGTATTTATAATACAGGGTTTTCCGCTACGAATGGAGGGATTGATTGTAATTCGTTGACGATAATTCATTGTTTTTTCCCAATAAATTAATATAATAAACCAATTGGTGATCGCACTTCCATCCCAAGGAGTGATCGCACTTCCATCCCAAGGAGTGATCGCACTCCTCCACAATGATCGCACTTTCAAAAATAATCGCACTCTCAAAAACCAAAGGATTGCAATTTTAAAGTTTAATCAACAAAAAAAATGGCGATCACACTACAAGATATGCGATCACACTCAAACTTTGACAAATTCAAATACTTGATTAGTTACACTGGTAAGGCTCCATTGATTGACTGCTGCCCCATCATCTAGAGACTGATCCTTAACGCTAACATATAACCTACTATTTTGTGGACGAATATAGTAGTATATACCGCCAGCAGGTTCTAATTTCATAAGCTGAGCAGTATCATTATCCTGTTCTGGATATTGAACTATAATTGCACCGGTATCATTATTTCTTGTGTAAACCTCCATACATTGGCCACTATGTTTTGCAATAAATTTATATGTTTCATTACCTTTATCAATTGCGTACCATCTTTGTTCATCTCCTCCAGTCCAGCGATATAAACAAAGATCCTGATTGCGATCTAAACTAGCGTTTCTGACGGCGAGCACTGAATTGCGATTATTTTCATTAGCGTGTCTTGGTCGTATGGCATAAAGTTTGTTATTTTCCAAAATAGGCATAGTAACTATCCTGCTTTATGATTTAGAGTTTAAGCTTGCGGCTTTTTTAGTCGAATCGTTTATATTTTGACAATTCTACAGGGATTTTTCAATCTAATCCTACCCAGTAACAAAATTTTACATTTATTTCGATACACCCATCTACCGATAGTCAGCTACAAAGAGCAATCGTCAAGTATTGCCAAGTTCTGTCAAACCAAATCTACGAAACAACCTGAAGAATAATGAGATCGCCGAGTTTTATCACCTCAATCCAAGCGACAAATCGGCGATCAACAAATATTCTGGATAGAGCTATTTCAATAACTCGATTTCCCCTGGTCGCCAAGTCTTGTCAAACCAAGGCTCAAGCGGGCCATAAAGCCGAAGAATCGTATTCCAACCCGTTTCAGGCATCGTCTGCACCCAATTATTCTCCTTACCAGCAGGCGGTTTCGGCCCGAAATAGATATCCACAGAACCATCGGCATTAACCAAAAGCCCTTTAGTCTGACTACCGACACTGGGAAACTGTTGATCCGTCTGAATCTGCGATCGCGTTTGGTTGCTGTAAAGAATCACTGACCAGAAATCTTTAACAGGAATATTGGGCGGTAAACGGAGGCGATAACTCTTGCCACCATCGAGGAGATTGCCCTTAGCATCACGGGCTGTCCAAGCATATTGAGAACCCAATCCGACCATTTTTTCTTCCATCGCAGGCGTAACCCCCGTTGCCATGAAATAGTAATAGATATAAGCATCCAGGTTCAGCACATCAGGCTGGGTTTGGAACTTATAGCCACCAATGAAAGGTAACTGCCAAGCACTGTTCTCATAGTAATAAGCCTCCTTCTGGCGATTATGAAAGGAGATTGCCCGTGCCGTCGCATCCCCCACTGCCGCCGCTTCCGTCAGGATTTTTTTCATCCGTTCATCTGGCTTGAAAGGTTTGCCTTTTTGAATACCAATAGAGGCGTAATAACCCAGTCGAATTTGATCGAGGGACTCACTCGGCTCTTCCTGTACTACTTGATTGAGCAGTTCCCAGAACCGATAATCGGCAGGCGCAACCGTATTAAACGGCTTACCCGACAGATTGACAAAATTTAAAGCGGGGGGATTGTTGGCACTGTTGAGGGAATAAATTTTCGTGTTTTTTGTCACCAACTCAACCCCAGGTTTCGGATCTCCCTTGACTAAAAAACTACGCCAGGGAATCCAAATATTAAAGGTCGGCGATTTCACCACGTTGTAACCCGATGGAATTTCCCCTGTGTCGCCTGGCGGTAAAATGAGATACTTTCCGCCTTGGCCTTTATCGGGGCCCGTAATGCCCACATCAATCACCCAGCGAAACCAAATATCATTCACCGTTCCTAACACTTTCGGAGGAACTTCTAAAACCAACGGCCCCTGCGTGAGATCGAGCCATGTCCAACTGTAAACCGTGTTGTCATTAGCAGTCAGGAAAATTGAGCGCGAATCCAAAAGTTGCTCAAAAATCGGGACAACGGTATTTACAGGCCCCAAGGTACGGATCGCGTTACGGTTGGCTGCTTGGCTAACGACGGGTATTGCTAATAGGTAAGCTTGAACAGCACGTTGGAAGTCGAGGTTATCGTAGAGCTTTTCAGCAGTTAGCTTGTCGGGAAAACCATCGAAAAAATTCAACGTCCCCAGACGAGTCTCTACTTTGGCAGGGGAAGCAATGCCTAGGGGAAGCGGCGTTGAGAATTTTACTTTAGGGTTAGCAGGAGAACCCGTCAGAGATTGGCTGTTACTGGGGGAGGACATAATAACTAAATTGGTAGTAATGACAATGAGAACTAAGGCGGTTATTGATAATCCTGGGGTTTTCCTGGTCAAGGGAAATCCTTTGGGGAAGAGGCGATTTAGAAACGATAGAAAATGATTCAACATAGACAGAGCTTCATTTCAAAAAAAATAAGGTAAATTAGATTCCCAATCTCAGGTAATTAAGGTATAGGAACGACGCAATTTAGTCAAATTATTTAGGCTGATAGTAGCACAAATCATTTAAAAATAGTATTAAAGAAATACAAAGATAATAAGTTTTGAAGCGGATACTTTTTGATTTTTTATTGCGAGGAAGATTAGCTATTCAGAGTTACCATACAATGAAACCAGTCGAGCCACAATGACGGTTAAATAAATTGCCCCGGCCATTGCTTCAAAGTTGACCAGAACCATTACCCACCGTCCTATAGGAATAATACCTCCATAGCCAACAGTTGTTAAAGTAATTAAACTAAAATACATCGCCAAATTCCAAGGCTGAAATTCATATTCCCTGAGATCACTAATTTTAAAAGAATGGGGATCTATTTGCCAAATAAAAAAGTAGATAAACGACCAGATAATACCGATAAAAAGGTAGGAAATGATCGCTAAAACGATGGTTTGACTGGTTACTTTTTGCCGATATGCCAATATCTTAACTGTCGCAAGCCATTCATACCCAAAAACCAGAATCTTGATAGAAGTGGCAGCAGCTAAAAAAAGTTTGTTAAAATCAGGTAACCAATGAAAATGGGCCATAAGATCACAAAAAAAGCCAACTAAAACCAAAACTAAAAAGATTTGCAGATTTTTATCAGAGTAAACCCGATCATGAAGATAGAAATTCCTGAGAGCAATCAACGATATTGTAATTAAAAAAGTTACATTGACAAAAAACAATTCAAATGTGTTTTTACCAACAATGGCAATAGTAATACCAATTACAGTAAGAATTAAAATAATGTAAGGATTTGTCCATCGTTTCAGCATAGAGTTTTTGTATTGTTCGATAAATTCAAGGGGCGGCATTCATATTTGGGGGAAAGTTATCGAAAAAATAAGTTTGGCGATCGCGCTATTGTGGAAATAATTACCGTTTAGAGGCGATCGCCAAAAGAAGAAAAAATGCAAGTAAAACCCCAAAACTGTCCCACTCTGCCAGAAAAAAGAAACGTCTTGAGATTCTGATTGGTTCGACTAACTTATTTATTCATATCAATTTAAAGATTGGCCTGAATCAGGTCAGCAGCCCTTTCACCTGTTCGCACTGCCCCATCAAAAAATCCGGCCCAGCGATCAGCTATTTCTGTTCCCGCCCAATAGATTCGTCCCACTGGCGTGGTCAGAGCATCACCAAAACTTGTCCACACACCAGGTGGCATATAAGCAGCATATCCTCCACCTGTCCAAGATTCTCCAGGCCAATCAACTTCGTCATAGGTGACAGGGGATAAAGCTTGATCGCCGAAATAAACCGCTAAATCCGAGAGAACCGCCGCCCGACGATCCGCTTCATTCATGGGTTGCCAACGGCCATAGCGATCGCCAACCACAAAGGTTGCAATTACGCCAACGCCTGTTTCGGGGTCAGAGCTATCGGCACACAGTTCAATCCACTCACAGTTTCCTTTAGCAATACCAGCCAGTCCTTTTTCTCGCCAGAACGGGCGATCGTAGGAGATTAAAATTTTGGCACAGCAACCCATTGGCACTCGTTGAGTGAGTTGCGCTCGTGAAGGAGGCATGGGCGGATCATAGTGAATTCGGCCTGCCAAATGGGGAGGCATCGCCACAACCACGAATTTTGCTGTAAAACAATTGTGAGAAGTTTTGATTTCAACCTCTGTTTCACTCTGGTGAATGCTTAAAACGGGTTCGTTTAAATGAATGCGATCGCTGAATTCGGCGGCAATCTTTTCAGGAAGTTGTCCCGCTCCACCGTGAACCAGTTCTGCCTCTGGATGTTCCGATTGGGGCGCAGTTTTTTGTCCTAAAAGAATATGAAGAAGAGAGACTTGACTCGGTTCGGCAGGCCCCAAAAAACCAGCCGCACGACACAAATAGGAAAAGTACCAATGTCCAAAATCAGTATGGGTATTATCCTCAATCCAACGGGCAAAAGTATCACTATCAAGCCGTTTATTTTGCTCATTGGGGCGGGGATGACCCTCAGGCATTGCACTAGAAAGTTCATGAAAACGTTCCCAAGCAGTCATCGCATCCTGCCATTCTTCTTCCGGTACATCGGGAATTTCACCTTCATGAAATCCTTGAAAGAAACCGTTAAATTCGTAGCGTTTGCCATTGAAAACAAGCACTGTTTTTCCATGAGCAGGAGAAGCAAAGCGACGCACTTTATACTCGTCTAATAATGCTAAAAATCGATCCTGGGTCGGGCCAACCCACTGACCCCCCAAATCAATCCATTGTCCTGATTCTATAGTCCGACCATACATTCTTCCCCCAAGGCGATCACGGGCTTCTATTAATAAAACACTGTGACCAGATCGATGTAAATTGCGAGCAGCAATAAGTCCTGAAAGTCCTGCACCAACGATGATGCAATCATAAACTTTTGGTTTTAATAATGACACCTTATTTGACTCCAGAATTCAATTTTTAATTTAATTTGTATAATAGCAGCTAGTAAGTGAGTTTCGACCCACATTCCCTACGCAAAGAAAGAACGCGAGATAATACGAAAATCACAAAAAAATTCCAAATTGCTCATATAATGATAAGCAAGAGATAATGCGAGGAAAAAGGTAATATTGAGTTTCGTCACTTCAACAAAATCTACAGATCGGTGATCGCACTGTGAATATGATAATACGCGATCACGTTTTTAGTTTAATCAATAAGATAATAGAGATCTCCCTTTACCACTTTGATAAAAAGTGGGCGCACTGATGACAATAAAAGCGATCGCCTTCCATCTCTCCCAGAAAATAGCCATCACGATTGCCTGTGTTTTATAATGAGAGTGTTATTTATTGCTCTAGGATACGTACATCATGCTTACCTATAAGGCAATGTATAAGTTTTTAGATAAGGGAGTTCATGGAGAAGTATTAGACTTTCCTGGAGCGATTTCTTGAGGAGAAGATTTATCTATAGTACGTCGCTCTTTAGCGAGTGCATTAGTTGATATGGCAGAGGTTTAGTTATTGAAGGGAGAATCTTTACCGTTGCCGAATGAACAATTAACGGAACCCGAAGCGGATTTAGAGGAACCAATTTATTTGATTTTCTCAGCAGCAAATCATGTTCAAGTTGTTCCTTATTTGATGGCTTAATGAAACAGGGGTGAAGAGACTCGCGGTCTAAGGTCAGAGCACTCCTCTGGTGTCTCTCCTACCCCTTGGGAGTTACTGGGGGTCAACTTGATCCAAGGACTGTAAAACCTGTTGAATTTGTTGGGGTGAATTTTGCTTCGTTAAGTTTGTCCAACAATGACCTTGACCCGCTGTAGCCGTTGGTTTACTGCGTAACTGGCCCAGAGCTTGAATACAGGAAGGGCAATCACAACCAAACAGGTTAACGGCGGCATCACTTTCGGCAGCACTAAAATCCAGCCAAGCATCATCCTGGGCAGAAGCGACTAAAATGCCTCGGTTCAAGTTATGGGGACGTGAAGACTGCAATTGTGTCGGTTTCAGATCACAGGATTGAGGAGAAGGGCTTAATTCCTTGGCCGCAGCACTATTGGCAATCAATAGTACAGGCAACAGGGAACTAGCCAGAATAGGAAGCGATTGAAGGTTAAATAAAAATTTTGAGTTCATGGCTCAGATTCTCACGAAAAACGTGTAAAAATTAAGCCCCATTATAATTAATTTTATTTTGATTGGGACTGACCTTTTCGCCAGTCATCGGTTAGCATTCCTGAATAGCCCCAATTTTCTTCGGCAATTTCCTGAATAACGATATGAATATGTTCTGGTTTTTTATTGAGAACTCGCACCAGAGTTTCTGTCATTTCTTTGACAATTTCAGCTTTTTGGGAGCGAGTAGCCCCCTGAGTAATTTGCACATTAATGTAGGGCATAGGGTTAAAGTAAGTTATCCATTAACGTCATAATTTCAATACTGGCAGGTGATAAATCATCTGTTTCCTTTTGCGTTTCTCGATGATTTTCCCAGAGATTTTTCAAGGCAATTAACTTTAAACTATTTTCTGCCAGGGTTTCCGCGATCGCCGTTGCCCCTGGTAAATAACCTGTGGCTCCTAAATCCATCATGGCCGAGCGTCGTAATTGTAAATCTTGTGCATTGTCAGGCTGTGATTAGGCGATCGCCATCCCTGTAACTTGGGTTAACGAACACAACTTAATGATAAACTCATTTTTGGTTACTGTGAGCATTTTCTCTGCTGAAGGGCGATCACACTTTCAAAAGCCAAAGTGATCGCGGTTTTCAAGTTTAATCGACAAGATGACAGCGATCGACCTCTCATTTTAGACTGGCGATCGCCGTTATCAAGTCTCAGGTAAACACCTCCCCAAAACACAACCAATCACAGCTTAGGGGCAATTTGGAGACATGGACTTTTATAAACCCCGTCTAACTCGAAACCCATAGTTTTTTGATTGCCCAAGACGATCCCCCTAAATCCCCCGTTCAGTCCGATCGCCATGATTGCAGTTATGATTTGTTTGGTTCTGGTGGTGGCGAAAAAACCTCAAAAGAGTTACAAATTCCCCTCTTCGGTTGTGTACCGTTAGAAATTTTACGGCGGGAAGGTGGTGACCAAGGCATTCCTATTGTGATCTCTACTCCAGACTCTGCTTCTGCTTAAGCCTTAACGGCGATCGCCCAACAATTGCGGCTAAAGTTTCTATAGCGGCTTTATTAGGTTAAAACATGACTGAATCTTGGCAAGAAATATCACAATTTTTCAAGACAGGTCAAGGGCAACGTCCCTCAGCGAAAACGGTGGTGACGGAACTTTTGACCATGGAAAAAAATGCTCGTTCTCAACCAGCAACGGGACAATTTAGCGATCTGGTTGGAGAGTGGCGACTAGCTTTTATTACAGGCACAAAAAAATCACAAAATCGCGCGGGCATTGTGTTAGGAAAAGGTCGCTATATTCCGCTCTGGTTAGGAATTAGCATCGCCTATGAACAACTTGATGCTCAAAGTGGCAAAATCATTAATCAAGTTAAGTTTGGAGCCTGGCATTTAACGGTGACAGGGCCAGCCAAATTTATTGGTAAAAAGAATTTACTGGCCTTTGATTTTACCCGTTTGGAATTAAAAATTTTGGGAGTTACACTTTATAACGGTTACATCCGTAACGGTGAAATTAGTGAGGCTAAATTTGCCCAAACTTCCATTGCAAAACAAGCTTTTTTCTCCTTTTTTCTGCTCTCAGAAAATGCGATCGCGGCGAGGGGACGGGAAGGCGGTTTAGCTATTTGGGTTAAATGAATACTTGCTAAACTTAAAAGGCGATAGCCTCTCATTGATTTTACTTCAAACTATTCCTGCATAATTAAGATATCTTAACCTTACCCATTTTACCCGTACTTTTAAATATTGGAATTCTAAGCAACATTTTAGCTTCTGTTAATAGCAAGACCCTCTCTAGTCAAGCCAGACCAAATCTGCTAAACTAACCAAAATTCTATTATCCCCTAGGCATTTTCAATGGTCAGCATCATTAGTACGGTCAATATGAAAGGTGGAGTTGGGAAAACAACTTTGACCGTGAACCTTGCCACTTGTTTAGCAAAATATCACCAAAAACGGGTGTTAGTTCTAGATTTAGATTCCCAAATTAGTGCAACCCTAAGTCTCATGTCGCCCCATGACTTTGCTCAAACCCGTAAAAAACGGAAAACCCTAAGTTATTTAATTGAAAATATTATTCAACCGAATCCCTACAGTAAGCTAGAAATATTTGATATTATTTGCCCTAGTGTTTGTGATATTGAAGGCTTGGAATTATTGCCAGGAGATATTGAACTCTACGATGAATATCTTGTTTCTGAAATGCTCCATAAACAGGCAAGATTGCAGGAAAATCTGGAATTTGAAGCTGTTTGGAATAAATTTGAAGGATCTTTAATCAAGAAAATTTTAGAACCTGTTTTAGAAGAGTATGACTTTATTATTTTAGATTGCGCTCCAGGTTATAATTTATTGACCCGTAGTGGTATTGCCGCTAGTAATTTTTATCTACTACCCGCCCGACCTGAACCCCTTTCTATTGTCGGCATACAGTTATTGGAAAGACGGATTGCCAAATTGAAAGAAAGTCATAAAGCCTCAGATGCTCCCCTCAATATTAATTTAATTGGTGTCGTTTTTATTCTGTCTAGTAGTGGTTTATTAAGTCGTTACTATAATCAGGTGATGAGACGGGTCAATTCGGACTTTGATCCCCAACAAATTTTTGAGAATACGATTCCGATGGATATCAATGTGGCCAAAGCCGTAGATACTTTTCAGCCTGTCGTCACCGCCATGCCTAACACTCAAGGATCTAAGGCCTTTATGAAATTAACAGAAGAATTCCTGAGAAAAGTTAGTCAATATTAATCGATTTAACGACACTTGACCATGCTTAATTTTCTCGTTTTCTTCACTATCTCCCTTACTGTTTAGACATACATTGCTTTAATTCATCTTTCTGAGCAGGGGAAAGCATTCCGATGAATTGTTCAAATTTGGCCTTTTTATCTTCAGAAGATTTTTTTAGTTGCACTAGCTGCATTTTTTGTTGACGACTCAGATCCAGTTGTTTTATACACTCTTGCTTGTTGGCTGTGTTACCTTGACTAGAAGCCGGGGGCTGAGTAGAGGTAGCAGGTGTTTGGTCTTGGGAGAAGGCTGGCTGAGTAGTTCCCCAGAGAATGAGAGGAATTAGGGCGATTGCACTTAAAGCCGTTAAGGTAGCAAGAAAAGTCTTGGAATTGTTCATAACAATAGTTGATGTTTAACAGTAAAGTAGTCTAACACAAACCAACAAGATTCTGTCCCTTAAAATAGTTCATGGGTCTGTCCTAGCTTTAACATTTTCCGCAAAGAATCACGCCAATAAGGAGGATAATAACCGAGAGTTTGACTGACTTTTTGTCCTGATAATACTGAGTAAGAGGGGCGAATGGCAGGCAAGGGATAGTCGGCAGTAGTAATCGGAATAACTTGTTTAATTTTAAGGGGAATATTAATCGCTTTTGCTTCTTCAAAAATAGCAACAGCAAAGTCAAACCAACTGGCCACACCGCTATTGGTAAAGTGATAAATACCCTTGATTTTACCTTCTTCTAACTGAGGACAGAGAGCCGCGATCGCCGTTGCAATATCTAGGGCGGCAGTAGGACTCCCAATCTGATCCGCTACCACTCGAATTTCCTCTCGACTTTGACCAAGGCGTAACATGGTTTTGACAAAATTCCCCTTGCCATACAGCCCATAAACCCAAGCCGTTCGGAGAATGAGATAATTGTCCATTGCCCCTTGAATACCCATTTCTCCGGCTAATTTACTTTGCCCATAAACACTGAGAGGATGGGGAGCATCACTTTCTAAATAGGGAGTACTTTTGGTGCCATCAAACACATAGTCCGTAGAAATATGTAATAGCCAAGCCCCTAATTCCTTGGCAACTTCTGCCATAATTTGCGGCGCAATGCCATTAATTGCCTGGGCTAGATCGGGTTCCTTTTCGGCTTGATCCACTGCGGTATAGGCAGCCGCATTAATAATACCCTGGGGTTTTAGCTCTCGAATCGTTTGGCGAAGAAGGTCTGCTTGGCTTAAATCTATCTGTTGACGAGTGAGGGGAATAACTTCTCCCACATTGACAAGCGTCTGACGCAATTCCTGACCGACCTGACCATCGGCTCCGATTAATAAGAGTTTTGGAGTATTTGTCATGGGAGCGATTGTTTAATAATATTGCCAAGCCTTATTGCAAGCCTTATTTTGAATTGAGAGATTGATGAGAGCTATTACCAAACATCAATGGGAATTTGGGGACGAACTTTAAGACGAATTAATACTCCAGTCAAGTTATCATGACCGTTGTACTCATTGGAAAACTCCATTAGTTTTCGTAATCCCCTATCAATATCCTGACTAGAACTGAGTAAGGGCAATAATTTACTTTCCCAATTAGCTTCTAGTAAATCATTGTCGGAAATACCATCGGAACAAAGTAGCAATAAGGTATCTTCTTCAATTTCTAAAAAACAAATATCGGGTTGAACATATTGACTATCATGGGGCCCCAGGGCCTGAGTTAATTGATAGGCATCGGGTCGAGAATAGGCAATCTTCGGATCAAGGCCATTTTGAATTGCCTGTTGGCCCACTTCATGATCGACGGTTAATTGTTCTAGGCCCCCTTTGCGGGTGACACGATAAATGCGACTATCTCCTACGTGGGCGATCGCAACTCTAGTATTTTGGACAAGAGCCATAACCAGGGTGGTTCCCATCCGACCACTGCCTGAACTTGCATTTTTTTGGTTAGTGTCGTAAATAACTTCATTCGCCAATAAAATACCCTCCGCAATAACATTGGCACTGGGAAATTGCTCTTGCCAATGCTCATTAAAAAAGGCTTGTAAGGTATTAACTGCCATGTGACTGGCGACTTCCCCCGCCGCATGACCTCCCATACCATCACAGACGACATAAATACCCTTTGCTTGCACACTTTTGCCTTGATTATTGCGTTGCGTTTCAACAAAGGTGGTCAACCCAAAGTAATCCTCGTTGTGGGGGCGTTGTTTGCCGCGATCAGTGTAGCCCGCATCACTCAAGCTAATCAACTGCATCGGTAAAACAGCCGTGGGAGCCTCATCAATTTCCGCACTACCGGCTATATTGGCATCGGGTAAAGTACTTTGGGGAATACTGGGTGGCCCATCATCCTCTAACATCTCCGTTTCAAACACGGGAAATATGCCATCGGCAAGAGTTGCTGGTGCATTCAATTCCTGTCCTAGCTCTTCCAAACGAGTTTTAAACTCTGCGATCGCCGTTACTGAACCCTCGCTAACTTCCTTGAGCAGATCGATTAGGAGGGCTGGGGGATGTTTTTGAGTCGTTGTTAACCAGGCCTGCCACTGTTGGCCTAGTTGCGAGAGAGAAGGGGGTGGATCGACATCGGGAAATAATTGTTGAATCGCTAGGTTCTGATCCTCGTCGATGTAAATATTATTAGGCGTTAAAAGGCTCTGGAGACAGTGCAAGTCGGCTAGGGATTGCCACAGGGTCACCATTTGGTTTAGCCAAAAGATAAGTTGTAGAGGCGGAATCGTTTCCTGTTCTAATAGCTCAATTAAATGGGGCCAGGATTGTCGGTCAGTCAGTAGCACATACTCATTATTATCCTCACACCAGGCATCATAAACATCGGGAATTGTTGGCGTGAGATCTCTTAACTTAAAGTAGGGAAAGGCTAACTCCGGTAACGCTAAGGTTTGCCAGGTGGGATCATCATGGCTCCTTTTTAGTTCTGGCAGATGCGCTAAAAACTCATTGTGCTGGGACAATAAAATTTTCAGAATGGAGGGTTGCAAGGGTTGACAATCGACGACCTTGGCTAAAAAGTATTGACCATTAGCCGTCTGATCCCCTATAACTTGCCAGTCTCCCTGTTCTTTTTCTAAATCATCCCGTTTCAAAAGACGATAACGTTGGCCAATATCGACACAATCTTCATATAACTCAGGGTATTGAATCGACTCATCCCCATCAGCCCGTTTTTGATGGAGCAATAGGTATAAAACTTTTCCCGTTACCGCACCACAGTTAGGGCAAGTTGCCTCGCTCAGTAAGACGCTAGTATCGCAATCAGGACAGGATTGATGGGTTAGGGACGTTCCACATTTCTGACAAAAGTTATTGCGGTTAGGGTTTTCCGAATGGCATTGAGGACAAATAAGCATAGGTTTGGTTTGGGGCAGATCGCACTCAAAATCGACCAGATTACAATCGTTGTCTTGTTTAAAGCGAATTGTCTGGGATTTGATGGGTCTTATGGGTTAGTTATTCTCATCTTAAGCCATCATCCACTTCTAGAAGAAAAACATTAAGGAAAAAAGATTTAAGGACTTCAGATAGCCGCAATCGCCGTTTTCAAAGTGTTAATAAGCCGTTACAATAAACAAAAAATTGCACAGACAAGCTCTGAGATAGAGCGATCAATCACAATGATCAATGAACTAAGTGAAACCCTAATATCCTGGCCGCTGTTCGGAGCCTTCCTACCGATGGACAGTGTTTTTTCCACCCAGGGAATCATGGTCATGTTACTGGCAGCCTATGCGTTGGCCATGTGGATGTTCCTAACGAGTGCGCCAAAAGTTCATACGGTCATGGTGTCGGATTTAGAAGTTGCCCGTCAATTCTATGAAGGCTTATTAGAACTAAATGTGGCTGACGTTCCTTTACACTACTACTATAACTACGAGCAAACCCTCGGTACAGCAGGGCTGGATTCGTTCTATATGGCAAGCAGTTCTCCGGCGGCACCAGCCACTCGCTTTAGTCAGAATGAAGGTCTGTGGTATCAACTCAAGAAAAATACCCAACTTCACATTATTGGGGGAGCCAGTTTTGGCAGCAAAGACCGACACCGCCATGTCTGCTTTGACCATGACTGTTTGGAACAGATTTTGTTAAGAGTTCAGTCTCGACGTTTGCGTTATAAGATTCGCCGCGATAAACCGCTCAATTTTCTGGTCAAGGATTTGGAAGGGCGGGTCATTGAGATGGCTGAAGTCAATAATTAAATGAAT
>JAYKJI010000290.1:0-4699 GCA_035285405.1 Snowella sp.
CCGCTTGATGTTGAATTCTACTGGTTTATGGAACTTCTATTTGAATGCTGCCTAATTGGTAAGAGATGATGAAATCCTTACTGTGCAAACTTTCTGTTTCTCTTTTATTTCCCAACAGGTCTAATGATAATGCTTTCTTTTCTCAAGGCAGCATCAGTTAGGGAACAACAAGGGAACAAAGGCGATCGCTGCCCATAACCCTACATTGTCAGAATAATCAGGTCGCTATCCACTGGCGGGAAAATCCTCTATGATTCATTGGCATGGAAGGCTCGTTTAATTTAACCTTACAAATTATTCTTACGGTACTGGCAGGCATCAGTGCCCAGGTTGTGGCGGCCTATCTCAAGGTTCCCAGTATTGTCTTCCTGCTTCTCTTTGGTATTTTATTAGGGCGTAATGGTCTGCATCTGCTCCATCCGCAACAATTGGGAGACGGGTTAGAAGTGATAGTTGCCCTTTCCGTTGCCATTATTTTATTTGAAGGCGGACTGAATTTAAGCTTAAAAGAAATTGCTCAGGTGTCCGGCAGTTTACGCAATCTTGTCACCCTCGGAACCTTAATTACCTTGGCTGGGGCTGGTATGGCGGCTCATTGGTTAGCAGAATTTCCCTGGGCGATCGCTTTTTTATATGGCTCATTAGTGGTGGTGACTGGGCCCACCGTCGTCGGGCCATTGATTAAACAAGTTCAGGTAGATCGTTCAGTGGCAACCATTTTAGAGGGAGAAGGCGTACTCATTGATCCTGTTGGAGCCATCCTGGCCGTGGTTGTCCTAGAAACCATTTTTAAAACCAATGTCACCGTAGAAGCCGATGTCATCGAAATTTTAACAGGTCTTTTACTGCGTTTAGGGATTGGATTGGGGATTGGCATCCTGGGCGGCTGGTTGATGAGTTTCTTCTTGAAACGTGCCACTTTCTTATCGGAAGACATTAATAATCTAGTGGTTCTGGCCGGTGTTTGGGGTGTGTTTGGTGGGGCTCAATTACTGATTAGTGAATCTGGCTTAATGGCCACCGTTGCTACGGGGATGTTTCTTAACTCCTCTGCCCTACCCGATGAACGACTCCTACGACGTTTTAAAGGCAAACTGACCATTCTCTGTGTTTCCGTTCTCTTCATCCTACTTGCAGCCGACCTTTCCCTTGCCAGTATTGTCGCCTTGGGTTGGGGAAGTGTTTTAACCGTTTTAACCCTAATGTTTGTGGTACGACCGATTAGTGTTCTACTTTGTACCTTAAACAGTGGCTTAACTTGGCAACAAAAATGTTTTGTCGCTTGGATTGCTCCGAGGGGAATTGTCTCAGCTTCGGTTGCCTCTCTTTTTGCAATTTTATTAACCGCCGAAGGGATTAACGGGGGAGATGCCATTAAAGCCCTGGTATTTCTCACGATTATTATGACGGTATTTATTCAAGGCTTAACGGCCCGATGGTTAGCTAATACGTTAGGCATTACCACCGCCACTGCTACGGGCGCGATTATCATCGGTTGCACGCCTCTCGGCCGGTTAATGGCCCGTTTATTTCAGTCCAAGGAAGAACCTGTTGTTCTCATTGATACGGAATTGGAAGCCTGTCAAATTGCTGAATCAGAAGGCATTAGGGCTGTTCATAGCAGTGCTTTAGATCCCAATGTTTTAGAAGCTGCTGGTATGAATTCAATGGGAACCTTAATCGCTTTAACCAGTAATGCCGAGGTCAATTTAGTTTTAGCTCAAAGGGCTTTAGAAGAATTTAAACCGCCAAGGGTTTGGGCAATTTTTCCAAATCAGGGGTCAGAAGAAGTTCCTAACCATCGACCGAAGGGGATTCAGTCTTTTATTGATCATCAATTGTTTAAAAACTGGAATCAATACCTCAGTAATGACCAGGTAAAACTAGGGAAAACAACTTTTCAAGAAGAAGGGTTAAGTTTACAACAGGCCCATTTACAAGCCCTGATTCGTTCAGGAGAATTATTACCCTTATTGGTAAAGCGTCAGGGAAGTTTGCAATTGGTTAAAAATGATGAAATGTGGGATGCAGGGGATGAAATTTTTTATTTGCTCCATGATCCGCGACCGTCTCTGCTCAAACGTCTATCCGGCAGTAAACAACCTTTTCAGTTAGCCCTGGGCAGTTTACCAGAGGTGGAGGAGGTTGCCCTGACCAAGTTGAATCCTGTGGCGATCGCCTTGACTGGGGAGGAGTGAGTAGAGAACTGGGAGGACTGGGAGAGGGGGAGGATTGGGAGAGGGGGAAGATTGGGAGGGGTGAGTTAGGGGTTGGTTGAGTCGTGGAAGTTTTCGTCAAACTGTTGGCGAGTCATGGGCTGATCAATTATTAGACCTTCACCGCCAAGGGTTTCTAAGGGTTTCCCTTCAACATCAATCCAGACTGGGGACTGGGGATTTAAACTGGTGGCGGTGTAAATGAGTTGCCCTAGTCGTCCTGTCATGGACTCACTACCCCCTCCCTGGGTAAAGGCTTGGGATAAATTAACATGAACTCCTTGAGTATCATTTTTAACGCTTAATAACTGGGTACCAGGGGGAATGGCACTACTTTGGGATGATGGTGGGGTTTGGGTGAGTAATTGTTCCAGGGCGGTTTGTAAACTTTGGCTTTGGTCGAGAGATTTGGCAAGGGTGATAGGACTTGCAATCAAGGCCGTTTTGTCTCCCTGAGCCACTAGCCAATAGACTTGGGCCTGACTTGGTTGCCCCAGGGAAGGTTTCGGGACAGCTTGGGAAGAGGATTGATTAACGGAGGGGGGAGTTGGGAAAACAGTATTAGATTCGGACTTTGGTTTAAGGCTAGAAACAGCCCACCAAGCCGCTCCTGTTCCTGCCACTAAGACCGCGATCGCTGCTCCTAAAAACCAACTAAGGGATCGAGACTGTTTATATCTAGCCATGATGTATTGCCTAACCCGATAGGTCTAGTTTAGCGTTTTCATCTTTTAATGGAAGGGTTAAAAGTGAAGCGTGGCATTCTCCTTAAAGATGAATAAACAAAATTTACGTCGTCAATTGTTACAACAACGCCAGCAATTAACCGAGTCAGTATGGCGCGGAAAAAGTCAACAACTTTGTCAACAGTTAATCCAGATGCCTCTGTTTCAATCAGCCCAAACTGTTTTGAGTTATAGCAGTATTCGCCAAGAACCTGATCTGCATTTCCTATTTACTCTCAATAAGCAATGGGGTCTATCTCGCTGTGTTAGTCAAGATCTGATTTGGCATCTTTGGCAACCTCAAATGCCGTTACAAAAAGGAGCCTATGGTATTCTCGAACCTACTGCTGATGCTCCTTTAATTGACCCTCACTCTGTTGATTTAATTCTGGTTCCAGCCCTAGCCTGCGATCGCCGAGGATATCGACTGGGTTACGGCGGTGGTTACTATGATCGTTTACTGGCCCAACCCATCTGGGCAAAGATTCCAACCATTGGCATTATTTTTGACTTTGGTTATTTTTCAGAACTTCCGGCGGATCCCTGGGATATTTCTTTATCAGGAGCTTGTACTGAGTTTTCTGCTTTCTGGTTTAAGGATCGCACCTAGTTTAGTCTTCTTAACTGGATGGCTTGATTTCATCGTCAATCATCTTTAACTTTACCAACAGCAAAAGACGCGATCGCGGTTATTATCAGGAACATAAGGAAGATGGTAAAAGTCGCTTACTAAGATAAAATGCGAATATTAATTCCATAATGTTTAACAAGGAGGTCTGGAGCGAAAATGCCTTGGGCCGTCAGTTATTCAAGATCTTGAAAAACGCTCAGAAATCATGATTATTGCAATTACGGCCTTAAAAGGAGGTGTGGGCAAAACCACTACTGCCATTCATTTAGCTGCTTTCTTCCAGCAAAAAGCCCCTACCCTGCTGATTGATGCTGATCGCAACCGTTCAGCACTGATTTGGTCACGAGAAGAAAAATTACCCTTTTATGTCGCCTCTCAAGCAGGGGCAACCAGTCTAATTCGTAAATATCCCCACATTATTGTTGATACCAGAGCAAGACCCGAAGCCGATGAGTTCAAAGACTTAGCTGACGGTAGCGATTTACTGATTATTCCTACCACCCCAAATCATTTGGATCTGGATGCGACTTTTAAAGCCGTCGAACAGCTAGAGCCGTTGAATGTGCACTATAGAATTCTTCTCACTAAAGTAGATGCTCGTACTAAAGGAGGCGACCAGGCTAGACAACGGTTAGAAACTGCCCAGTTACCTCTCTTTAAATCAGAAATTCCCCTATTGGTTGCCTTTGAACGTGCTTCTCAAAAAGGAGTGATTATTCGAGATTACTCTGATCCACGTTCGACAATGGCCTGGTTACGCTACAAGGCAGTTGGTCAGGAAATTATGTCCTTGCTTAATCACGAGTTAAGTGTCCAGGAAACGAGTATGTAGTGTTCTAAATCTGTGGAAATATATCTAAGTAGGACTAGCTGAAAAAGTCAGGTTCTTCGGTAGGTATTATGCAAAGGAAGAAAAACGTAATTAGTTACACGACTTGGAAGGTTAAGAGAGTTGTCCAATCTGAGATAATAAGGGGAAAGTCTTCGTAAGGAGCGACCTAAAGGTATTGGCCATTAGTGGGGCTAGGAGAAACGTTGACAAAAACAATGGCGGGATACCGAGAAGTCTTCTGCCGTGAGGCAGGGTTGTCCCATGTCAGCCGATATATAAATGGGCTACTATTAAG
>JAYKJI010000291.1:0-3694 GCA_035285405.1 Snowella sp.
TCTTCTCTCCTCTTAATGCAAGGGTTTTGAGCCATTTTAACCTATTTTCCTGCATTCTAGCTGTTCTTAATTTGGCTACTATCTTTTCTCCGTAAGGGTTTCAGCTTTTTTCAGCAAGCCCTATTTAGGATGTGCTGAAAAAGTTAAAAACTAAAGCAATATTAAGTTAAGCATGAGCAAAGTTATTGAAGCAGATTAATCTGTTTCCCGGTTAAACTAAAGGCACGAAATTCTGTAATTTTAACTGAGACTAGTTGTCCGCGTAATTGTTCAATGTTACCTTCAAAAAAGGTCAAACGATTGCCTCTAGTGCGTCCCATTACCTGAGTAGGATCTTTGCTATTTTGTTCCTCAACTAAGACTTCTTCTTCTCTGCCTAGATAACGCTGCGATCGCTCTGCGGCTTTAGTAGAGACTAGATGATTTAACCGTTGGAGGCGATCGCTTTTCACCGTTTCTGTTAACTGATTTTCCCAAAGTGCAGCCGGAGTACCAGGGCGAGGAGAATAGGCCGCCGTATTGAGAAGATCAAAGCCAATTTCTTCCACCACTTTTAGGGTGTTTTCAAACTGAGCTTCCGTCTCACCCGGAAAACCGACAATGACATCAGCACTAATAGCTGCATCGGGCATATATTCACGAATTTTGTCAATAATTTGACGATAACGCTCAATCGTATAACCCCGTTTCATCGCTTTGAGAATTTCATTGTCACCAGATTGGAAGGGAATATGAAAATGCTCACAAACTTTCGGCAATTCTTGACAAGCCTTAATCAAACGTTCGGTAAAATAACGAGGATGACTGGTGGCAAAACGCAATCGTTCAATACCTTCCACATCATGAACATAGTAAAGCAAATCGGTCAAAGTATGGAGATGGCGACCCGAAGTGGTAGAGCCGGGCAAATCTCGACCGTAGGCATCAATATTTTGACCCAAAAGCGTGATCTCTTTATAGCCCTGTTGCCCCAAGATTGACATTTCAGCACGAATGGCTTCAGGGGTTCGAGACTGTTCCTCGCCACGCACATTGGGAACAACGCAATAGGTACATCTTTCATTGCAACCATAAATCACATTGACCCAAGCCGTAACCGCACTTTCCCGCCGAGGTTTGGTGATATCTTCCATAATATGCACCCCTTCGGTAGCCACCACCTGATTACCGGCAAAAACTTGCTCTAATAAATCTGCTAGACGATTGGCATGTTGGGGCCCCATCACTAAATCTAGTTCGGGAACGCGCCGCAATAACTGTTCACCTTCCTGTTGAGCCACACAGCCAGCTACGATCAAGGTTAAAGCAGGATCATCTTGTTTGCGTTTGGCCTGTCTGCCCAGATAGGAATAGACCTTTTGCTCGGCATTGTCTCGAATTGAGCAGGTATTGTAGAGAATCAAGTCAGCTTCATTCGGATCTTCTGACCATTCCATTCCCAGGTTGTCCAAAACACCGGCCATGCGTTCTGAGTCAGCTTTATTCATCTGACAACCAAAGGTAGTAATGTGATAACGACGGGGAGAATGGGGCATAGGAATCAAGGAAACGGAAAAAAGCGATCGCCGGAAAATATTCTGAAAAAATAAAGAGGGAAGATTGCCCTCTCTGTCATTCTAAAAAATATTTTAAGAAAAATTTGCAAGAGTAGGAAGTCTCTAAATCTCAATATAGCTCATTTCTACTAACTTATCCCAAACCTTGGCCACACTTTCCTCTAGTTCTTCTAAATCAGTGCGACACTCTACTTCTGGAGTGAGAGGGGCTTCGTAGGGGTCATCAATGCCGGTAAAACCCTTGATTTCGCCTTTTCTGGCCTGTTGGTAAAGTCCTTTCACGTCCCGCTCTTCACAAACATTGAGTGGTGCATTGACAAACACTTCAACAAAATTGCCAATTTTCTGTTTCACCTCTTCTCGGATTTCACGGTAGGGAGAGATCGCAGAAACCAGAACAATCACCCCATGTCGGGTCAACAAATTAGCGACAAAACCAATCCGACGGATATTTTCATCACGGTCTGCTTTGCTAAATCCCAATCCCTTGGTCAGATTCGTCCGAACCACATCTCCATCTAGGACTTCGATATCGTAGCCCCCGTCCAGTAGTTTTTGCTCTAGAGCCTGGGTGATGGTGGTTTTACCTGCCCCGCTTAGTCCTGTTAACCAGATGGTCACACCCCGTTGTTTCATGGTAGATTCGCTAATTGTTAAAATTTGTTACTGCCTGATTAGCCTATCCTTTTACTGTCCCTCTGACAAGTCTCCGTTTTCATTCCCACGGGCGATCGCGGTTTAAACCTAACGATTGCAAATTTAACGTCTTTAAAACTGGTCTAAGCAATCAATACACCATCAAAAAGTGGAGCCAAAAGACCCCACTACAGTTAGACAGGCTAAAACTTCTCAACAATCAATCAACCTAAACAGCCGTTGTCTCCTAACTTTCTTCCGTTGCCCCCACATAGGGTTCACCTTCAAAGGGTTGAACGCCTACCTCAGGATATTCGTCTGTCGAGGGGCCAAAAATTCTGGCAAAAGCTTCCGTGAAATATTCCATTAGGTCTTGTACAGATTTATGAATATTCATATTAACCTCCACTCCAAGGGATGTAATAAATTAAATGCCGTTTTTAGAGGGTTCGCGCTGGAAAATGAAAAATAAAGTGTTTAATTTCTTTCTCCTACCTTGATTATCGAATAATTCTCAGGAAATGGACGGAAACTTAATCTTTTTTGAATTTCCTTAGCAATAGTTTGTCTATTATTGACATTCTCATAAAGATCTGTAACGTTAAGTCTCTTTATATTACGTTTCGCCTTGATCCCCGAACTGTTTTCGCTTTTTTGTCAATGATCTACCAAGAGCTACTGGGTTTAGTTTACAAAATGCTGCCTCAAGCCTGCCCAGTTATGGTAATTTCCACTATAATAAATCAGACTTTACTCTTCTCTAGTTCCTCTGTGTTATCCTCAGCCGAGAAAGATCTGTCTTTAGCTTTTGGCGATCGCCCATGAATATCGCGCTCTTTGGCACTAGTGCCGATCCTCCGACAACGGCTCATCAAGCTATTTTGCAATGGTTAGCCGATCACTATGATCAAGTAGCAGTTTGGGCCGCGGACAATCCTTTTAAAGCCCATCAAACCATTTTGGCCCACCGTTTGGCCATGTTGCGCCATTTAATTGCCGAAATGAATCTGCCCCGCTCTAACGTCCAGGTCTATGAACAATTCAGCGATCGCCGTAGTTTAGTCAGTTTGCAACGGGCTAAAGCCTGGTGGGGGGAAGACCATCACTATAGTTTGGTGATTGGTTCCGATTTAATGAGTCAAATTCCTCGTTGGTACCAAATTGAAACGCTCCTGGCCGCCGTAACCCTAGTGATTGTGCCGCGATCGGGTCATCCTATTACCGATCCCGATCTGGCCAAGATCAGACAATTGGGAGGAGATTACCGACTAGCGGAAACTGAAGTGACCGCCATTTCTTCCACTGGTTATCGTCTCAGCAAAGATCAAACCGTTTTACCGGCGACCGTCACCGCCTATATTCACCAGCAAAAACTCTACCGTTCCTAAATTTAAGTTGAGAGGAAACAGTCGTAATCCCCATAACCATTGCCAATTTTTATGATTCTAGAAGTAAAAAAGCCTGCCATTGCTGACTTTAAAGTGGGAGTTGATAACGTTATT
>JAYKJI010000292.1:0-8672 GCA_035285405.1 Snowella sp.
GGGTTTCCTTGGTGGCGGAAAAAGCAGGATTACTAGAGTCGTAGGCAAGAGGTGTTGTTTGGGAAACAATAGCGACATTTAGCGCGTTGACAATCGCTGTCTTTTGAGTCCCAGTGAGTGTGATCCCTGCCCCAGGGTTAACTGCTGTTGCCACTGTGCAAAGACGATAGTTCGCATCGGCGATATTCGTACCAGATAAGGCTTGAGAAACGAGAACAGGTTGACGAAGACTCCGCAGTTCTCCTTCCGTTAAAGCTATGCTAGAGGTTACTGTACCAGACGAAGTACGACGAATTGAGGTGATGGCAAAAGGAACAGTAGCCGGATCGGGAGAAGTGGCATTAGTACTGCCAGAATTATTGTTAGTAGGGGCAGGGGTATAATTAATTCGCAGATCCGCCTTTTGATAATAATCTCCATTGAGATCTAATATGCCAGCATCGGGAATGGAGAGGGCATCCACCCCTAATTTAATTTGACTGAACCAGGTTGCTGCAATCAGGTTGGGATTCATGGGATTTGTCGTTTCAGCCGTGCTTCCTGTCCCTCCTTGTAACAAAGCGGCAAATGGAGTAGTTGTTTGGGTGGGGGTCTTAATTCTTACCCGACCATTTGGGTAAGTACTACCATCATTTTTACGGGAATTATACAAATTTTTGGAAACAGTGACTTGACTATTAATGCTTAGAAGCGTATTAGCCCCTAAATAGAGATTGCTATTGGTGTGAATAGGGCCACTCAGATTCATATCGGCCCCCGGCAAAATCTCTAAATCATTGAGATAAAAAGCTGCAAACTGAAACATGGGAATTAGTCGAGATTTAAGAACCATCCCCGTCATTGCTGTTACTTGATCAGTTGGGGAATTTGTTTTTTTAGCAACCGTATTAATAGAATAACGATACTCCAGCATATTAAGATTTTGAAAACTTTCTCCAGGGGGCACCGTGCCAGTCGTTGGCTGATCAGTTCCGCCTGATTGAGCATTATTAGATACCACATAACTATAGGCAGAGAGACTATCACTCGCACTATTGGCGGCAGCAAAAGTCTGAGCTTGACAGCTATAGTCACCAGTACCATCATTAGAGGTATCAGCATCCATACAAGCCGATAAGGTTGAAGGGGGAGTTCCTGTTGGTTTACGGTAATCAATGAAAATACTGCGTAACTGCTCGGCTCTGACATTGAGAGCTGCTTCTGCGGCATAAAAACCATTATTGCTATCAGCAGATGATTTCATACTAATACTATGAACCTTTGCCAAAAGTGCATAGGCGATAAGTAAACCTGATAGTGCAATGGATACAGAAATAATTAAAAAGAGAACATAACCTTGGGCGGTAGGAGACTGTTTTTGACAGAGTTGGATTAAGCTTCGATAAAGGAATCGCAAAGATTTAGATTCAGCGTTGTTTTTCATAACGATTGATGCCGAGATAAAAGAAATAAAAGAAAGAAAAGAAATAAAAGAATTAGAAGTTTAAAATATTACGAGGTAAGAAATTTCGAGTTTCTTGAAGATTATTAATGGTTGTTTGTGTATTGCTAGAAATGGTTGGGTCAGAAACACTCTGGGCTTTGAGGGTGACATTAATCGAATAAATTTGAGACCAAACATAAACATTCGTTAGTTTTATGGCTTGAGTGGTAGTCGGAGGATTATTATTACAAGTGGCAGTGCCTGTTTGAATACCACCAATAGCAGGAATTTTCCAACAGAGAAACTGTGCTGTTGTTGTTGTTGTAAGGTCCTGTTGAACAGTTGCTGTCACCGTAAATTGACCAATTTTATTGGCTAAATCAACGGGCGTTCCATTATTAACAATGAGTTTTAAATTTTGCAATTGGCTACTAGGACAAGACGCATCAGCGATCGCACTGTCACTGCATCCTAGTCGATATTTTCGCTCCTCAATAAGCAGTAATTGGGCAGCCGAACCCGCAGTGTAACTATTTGCTAATGTTCCATTAACAATTAAGGATGCAGCATTTGCAGGGTTGGTTGAAGTAATCAAATTTCCAATAATATCGTAACGATTTTCACCGGTATAGTTTAAAAATTCACCCTGACTGGCTCCATCATAAATAAAGGCTCGAATGGTTGCGCTTGTTCCGCCATTACTAGTGCGGTAGTCTTTCCATTGTGCGAGATTATCAGGCCAACCATCACTATTGTTATCCGTAACACTACAACCCGCTGGGCCAGCGTTATCAGCTATAAAAATCTCCGTTTGTGCTCCGCTATTGACCGCTCTACAAATGGGCAATTTGATGGAAAAGATTAATCGACGAACGGTAATTTCTGAATTAAAAGTTGGTGAATTGAGATTAGGAGGATTAGGATTAGGAGGATTAGTGGGATAGGGGGTAATTAAAATAGAAGGAAAGCTGGCATCTAGTCCTTCTCCTGCTTGTTGAATATTGGGGCCAATAATATCAAAGGCGGTTTTAAAGGTCTGACTAGCATCATTTCTGGCCACATCATTAAGATAAAGCTGTCGATTCCAAGAAAATCCTAGATAAGCTAATTGGAGAATAATTCCCGCAACAACCGTTCCCAGCAACAGTTCGGTTAGGGTCATGCCCTTTGTACTCAATAAATTTGCTTTGGATCTATTACTGCTTAATTTTGAACAATGAGAAATACTATCGAAGACTCGAAAATACGGTTTCAACTTGGTAGATTTGATCATAGGGAGCATTTCCTTTTTCAATGCGGATGAGAATATCGCGGGAAGGTGGAGGATTACTCGATGTTGTGTTGCAAGTGGGTGTTGTCGTATTAGCATTGGTCAACTCTAGACAAACATATTGATTGACTCGGTAGGTATAGCCTGAGTATGTTTGGGTGGTAACAGTATTACCAAGCGGAACTGTTGTAATCCGCGATCGCCTTAAATTGTCTAAAGTATTTTGGGAAAGGGCGATCGCCCCAGACAGAATGCGTTTATTGATGTTTTCCATGCTGTAGTTTAGAAAAGCCGGTAACATAACCGTCAGGGTCATCGTCAAAAAAATCATCGCCACCAAACTTTCTGTTAACGTAAATCCTTGAGGATGAACAGAGACGAAATATCGGTAATTAAAAATCGTTTTTGAGGTTAATTGATTCATAATTTTCCTGACCAGAATCTTAAAAAATTACACTGAATTAAAATATCCAGATCAAGGGGCATCAATGGCTCCTCCCTGATAGAGGGTGATCGTTTTAACTTCATTAGTTCGAGTATTGGTTAAGGCGATCGCCAAATTGGTATTAATAGGAGTAGTATTCTGATATAAGGTAATAAACCCTTGACTATTCACACAAACTGTCCAGTTAATCGCTGCATTTGTATCCGTTCTTTTGCCACTCATGGTGATATTTTGAGGCAGTAGTAAATCACTCGCCATGAAGTTACTATCATTTACCCAAGTTTTAAGCATGGTAACGGTGGCACTCGCTGCCTGAGCTGTTCCCAAAGCTTGACCTAATATAATAGTTGAGTTATCGGGGATGGAAATAATATTATTATTCTGAGTATCTGTCCCTACTCTGATCGAGTCGCCGACAGAAAAACCTGTGTTATCCACAACGGTCAAATTTGTATTCGTTGCTGAAGCTGCTGTGCTGAGAGTAGTACTTGCTTGGCAACTCCCATTTTTGCTTAACTCGACTTTCAACTGTTGGGTAGGATTAGTGGAATCAGGCAGAATGCGGTAGGTGGAAGTGGTGGACATTGCTCGAAGACGAACTAGTTTCAAGATCCCCACCATCTGATCACGACCATTGCCTAAGGAATTTTCATACCAGGGTTTCGCATTAAGCGTTACCGCCGCTAAAACACCCAGGACTGTCATGGTTACCAATAGCTCCACTAAGGTGTAGCCCGCTGCCGCTTTCCGACCACAATGGGTAAACCAAGGGCGACCAAAGATAATTGTTTGAGAAATTCGTAATATTCCCATCGTTTTTTGCGCTAATTTAAGATATTTTTATGAAAGCTGGAGATTTTATTACTCACGAGTAATATTGCCCTCTTCCAATGTTAAAGAAATCCAAAAGCTCATATCTCAAGAGTTTTTTACTTGACCTTAATAAGGCCACTGACTACAAACAATTCAAATATAATTCTCCGATTATTCTCTCTATCTTAAGAGGTATATTTAGGTATTGTCTATAGGCGAAAAAACTTAAAAAAGCTAGATTTTAAGCCTTTATCTATACTTTTTCCACTAAAATGAGCTTATAGGAAATTTTATTCGCAAAAATAGTCAATTTACGGCTTTTATTAAATCTTTTATTTCTCATTAAATGCTTTGAAGCCTTGTTATATAGGGATTTTACAAGTTTTTATACCAAACTAGAATAGCATGTTTTACATGGAGTAAAATAAGAACAAACGCTCAAAAAAAGAGGGATTGTTATTACTTTTCTATATTTGGGTATTACTTTGTCGGCAATTAATTATTAAGAAGGTTCCTTGATCGGGATTTTTACTACCATTCAAATCTAGTGTTGCCTGTGATCTAGATCACTCAAAAAAGCTGATTTAAATAACAAAGAGACAAGGATGAATTAAATCTTGCTTTGAAATGTCATAATTTGGCTTAATAAAGACTCTAGACCTGAATTTGAGCAAACTTAACTGTTAATCTCTATCGTTTTGCAAAATATTTTTTTTAAGCCACTTGCTCTCATTAAAAAGGCAAATCTTTTTGGCTTGCCGTTAATCCGCAGAGTCATTTTAGTATGATGATGATTATGAAGGGTCTTCTGTGCGAATTCGGAGAACCTTCCCCTGTCCTAGGGAGTTGACTTGATCTGTTTTGGATCTGACCGAGGAAATCATGCCCTTATCACCTGACTTATTAGCCCAAGCGGCTCGCTATTTAGAACAGCATGACGAAGCCCAGAGAATCCAGAAGCTAATTTTCTGTCTCTGTAAAAAGTATTGGGAAAATGATCCGAATGTTCTCAACAGTATTCCGCTCCAACAGCTACTTCAGGAGTTAGTGCAAATTAGACCGACTAAGGAGCAGTTAACTTTTTCAATGTACAAATTGGTTAAAACCCTTAACCGTCCAAAGGTTTATACGGGAGTGGCCAAGGTCATTCTCGATCAAATAGAGCCACTCTATGCAGAGATACCAACGGAAGGGCAAGTTCCAGCCAATACGATTGATGTTGAGGCAAAAGCTAATGGTTCTGTTACTCAATTTGGTCTGTCGCCAGCGATCGCCACCCAGACGACGGTTCTCGATCCCACTTTTTTAGCGGAACGGATTGCTCAAACCTTGGCCCAGCATTCGGAACAAGTGCGGATTAAAAAATTAATGTTTGCAGTGGGTAGAGGTTATTGGGAGAATGACCTGAATACAATTGACAATTATGGATTTACCAATTTGGTTGCCGATCTGCGTCAGACTTTTCCAACGAAAGGAGAACTGCAATTTGGTTTTAATGCCATTGTCCAGAATATTAATAAAGCGACCCTTTATCAGGCGATCGCTAATCTGATTTTAAAACAGATGGATTGTCTCTATGAAGAATTGTCAGAAGTGGTCGAGGAGGAGGAAAACGGATCTTCTTCTTCCTTAAGTACCATGATCCGACCCGTGGAGAATTTATCGATCCATCAATCTTCTCCATCCCATGAGGCGACAGCGATTATTGAATTTAAGCGATTCAGTAAAGACGAATCGGCTGTTACTGTTCTAGAAACGCCCGTAAAGACGAAATCGAAGGCTATCATCAATATTCCGAAGGACTACAATCTCTTTGAATTACGTCTGGAGATTATTCAGAATACCAATCCTCTGCGAGCTAAGATCCTACTCTTTTCTATTCGTTTTCATACCTGGGATAATAGTGGTCAGGATTGGTCAATGCTCAGAAGTTATGGGTTGGATGATTTAGTTGAACAGGTTATTTTGAGTGGACAATCCCTAGCAGAGATCGACGAGCAACTTCATCAACATGCCGAACGTTTAAACGAGCCAGACACCTATGCTCAGACCGCCGCCGCGCTAATCCAAACACTCAAATCTATCTTCCCATCTTGAATAAGAGGTTGCTATGAAAGCCAGCGAATTGCTACGACTATACAATAGAGGCGAAAAAAACTTTGGTGGATTAAAACTGCAAGGGATTAACCTTGGTGGGACAGATCTCATTGAAATTATTTTTTCTGAATCTAATCTCTACGGCGCAAATTTTCTTTTTGCCTATTTGAATCGTGCTAATTTATCCCAGGCTAATTTATCAGGAGCGAATCTAAATGGAGCTAATTTAAGTGGAGCCGATTTAAGTGGAGCCGATTTAAGAAATGCCAGTTTACATGGAGCTTTATTACAGGGTGTCGTTTTACGAGATAGTGATATCACTCTTGCCGTTTTGATCGATGCTAACTTAATAGGAGCCGATTTGCGGGGAGCCGATTTAAGTGGGGCAATTTTGACCGGAGCTTGTCTGCGCGGAGCCAATATGCGTCAGGAAAAGAAAAGTTACTATACTAACTTACAGGCCATCAACCTTGTCAAAGCCGATCTGCAAGGAGCCAATATGAAAGGGGTGGATCTGAGCCGAGCTAATCTCTGTGGAGCCAGCTTACAAGGAGCTAATCTGAGAAGTGCCGATCTCCAAAAAGCAGATTTAACCAATGCCAATCTGAAGGGTGCTTTTTTAACCGATGCCAATTTATCAGGGGCTAGATTGGTCGGAGCCAACTTAAATAATGCCACCCTAGTACGAGTGAAAATGCCCGCGGCCGAGCTCATGGGTGTGAATGCTCAAGGGGCGATTATGACCCATGTGGGTTTAAGTCAAGCTAATTTGAGTCAGGCGAATTTTAAGTTAACCCGAATGAACAATGCGGATCTGAGTCGAGCTAATCTATCAGGAGCCGATTTCAGTGAAGCAGAATTGAGCGAAGCTTTTCTCGCTAGGGCTAACCTAAGCGGGGCCAATTTTACCGAGGCGACACTGTTAAGAGCGGATTTAATGAGTGCAAACTTAATGGGAGCTAATTTTAAAGGGGCTATGATGCCCGATGGTAGAATCCATAACTAGGATAAAATTACTGGCAGGAGATGGGGCCAACCATGCAATTTATCTTTTATCTTTTGCTGACGGCGATCGCCTATGTGATCTGTTTAGTGAAATTAAAGGGTCGGACAGAACAGGAAAGGATCGGTTCAACACCCGTTTTCTTTAATACTTTGATCTTTTTCGGCATCTTTGAATTTTATTTTCTAAAATCGCTGTTCAGCCATCCTGGATTTCATTTATTCGGTCTTGTTGTCTCTTTTACCTTATCTCTCACTATTTATTTTTATCTTAAGAATCTGAAAAAAGATGTAGAATCTATTTTTTATAAATTAATAAAGCAAGGTGATGGTAAAGTGAGCATCCTAACTTTTATGCAGCGCACTGAATTATCCCAAGAAGAAGCAACGGCATTTTTAGAGCAAAAAATAGAACAGCACCAGGGGGATAGCTACGAAACTTTAGGAAATATTTACTATGAGTTTTACAATTGGTGAAAGGGAAAGGAATATTTAACAGAAATAATGTCTGAATTAACTGCTCTAAATTAGAATTCACAACCATTATAAAGTTTAGGAAGTATCACCAATGACGGCTCTTACTCTAGTGTTAGAACCTCTCTATAACCTCAACAATCAAACATTCCAAGAGCTTTGTGCAGTCAATCCAGACCTCAAATTAGAACGAACTGAGCAAGGAGAGTTAGTGATTATGTCACCGACGGGAGGAGAAACGGGACGGCAAAATAGTCAGTTAAATTTCCAGTTACAACTTTGGAATCAACAATATCAATTAGGCGAAGTTTTTGATTCTTCGACAGGGTTTATTTTACCGAATGGGGCAACGCGATCGCCGGATGTGGCTTGGGTGAAAAAATCTCGATGGGAGGCTCTAACTTCAGAAGAACAAGAAAAATTTTTACCGCTTTGTCCTGATTTTGTGATTGAGTTGGTTTCTCCCAGTGATGCTCTCGCAAAAGTTCGTTATAAAATGAGAGAGTATCAAGCTAATGGTTGTCGTTTGGGTTGGTTAATCAATCGTCAGAGTCGGCAAGTGGAGATTTATCGTTCTAATTCTGATGCGGAAATTTTAGCTTTACCGACAACTGTTTCGGGTGAAGATGTTTTGGAAAATTTTGCAATTGAACTTTTATAGTTTCTCGTTTTTTAGATAGAAAAAGAGAATAATAAACCGCGATCGCTTTTTACGAACTATTAGACCTCTTGCAAATTTTAAAAAGTCCTCCTTTTTAAGGAGGATTTAGGGGAATCAAACACTATTGTGCATCACCAATCAGAATAAAGGGAGATCAGAAAAAAGGATGTTGATCAATTTGGCTGAGTTTAGCTTTTTGCATGGCTTCACTTTTTGTCATTCCTTTTTGTAGGTTTTGATAGAATTGGGTCATTATTTCGGCACTGGTGTTATCTTCCGCATTCCAAAGACTGGCAATCACGGATTTGGCTCCTGCTCTTTCTAAAACGTAGGCAAGTCCAGAGATTTCCTGTCCGTTGGCGTGTAACCGTTCAGGGGGTAATCAAGAAAATGCTCCACATGGAATTGGACGGAATCACGATGAAAAAGTAGTTGTAATTGATTTCATTGCAATAATTCTGAGTAGCAAAAGTCCTATGTCAAGTTG
>JAYKJI010000293.1:0-6230 GCA_035285405.1 Snowella sp.
ACCCTTGCTGGGTCTCAATCCCCTCTAGTCCCCCTTGAAAGCGACCCATTAAGCAGAAGTCTCTGAAACCCTTGCTGGATCTCAATCCCCCCCAACCCCCCTTAAAAAGGGGGGAGAAGATGAAAAGCTTGCTGTGTATTGCTTTGAGTTTTTCGATTAGGAAATTTGTGTAACGAACTGCTTTAAAAGGGGAAGACAAATTAAAGGTTTTAAGTCCCCCTTTTTAAGGGGGATTTAGGGGGATCAAACCTCAAAGCGTGTCTTTTTCAAGATGTGTATAAATAGTTGCCTTATCAAAGGGGAGCAGGGGGGATAAAATACTAAATCTATTTTTAATTTAATTGTAAACAGCTACTTATCAAGGACGATCAAATTTGCTTAAAACTTATAAAATTCCATTAAATTCAGATTGGTTTTGGCTAATCCTGTTCACCTTAGCGGCCCTTTTTCTCTGGTTACTTGCTTTAGGTGAATTACCTTTACGGGATTGGGATGAAGGCTATTATGCCACCGTTTCTCAAGATATGTTTAACCATCATCAATGGTTGTATCCCACCTATCAAGGCCATCCCTTTTGGCTCAAACCACCTCTTTTATTTTGGTTAATCCATCTCAGCTATCAATGGGGCGGTTTCAATGAATGGTCTTCGCGTTTACCTAGTGCCATAATTACAGCTTTAGGTGTGCCTTTAGTCTATCTCATTGGACGACAACTAGACTCTTTAGATGCTGCCAATGATCGTTGGCGGGCCATTTTCTCCGCCTCAGTTTACCTAACTCTTTTACCCGTTGTTCGTTTAGGTAGATTGGCGATGTTAGATGGCATGATTAACACCTTTCTATTAATGGCAATTTTCTGTTTATTAAAAGGCTTTAAATCGTCGCGCTGGTTATTTGGGGTCGGAGTCGGATTGGGATTAATTGCTCTTAGTAAAGGAGTTTTGGTGATGGCCTTAGGAGCAATTCTTTTAAGTTTTATTTTATGGGAAAAACGATTTAAATTATTACTTAACCCCTATCTCTGGTTAGGATTATTAATCGGCTTTTTACCTGCCTTAATTTGGTACTTTTTGCAAATTCATCACTATGGTCAGGATTTTATCAAGATTCACTTTTTCTCCCAAAGTTTTGATCGTCTTTCCACTGCGGTGGAAGGCAATACGGGGCCATTCTGGTTTTACTTAATTGAGTTACTCAAATATGCTATTCCTTGGTTATTTTTCTTTATTCCTGGTTTCATTTTGGCAGTGCAATCGCGCTCTCAAATTTGGGCAAAATTGGCATTAGTGGGTAGTATTGGCTATCTCGGCATTATTTCCCTGATGACCACTAAATTACCCTGGTATATCATGCCTTTTTATATTTTCTTTGCCCTAATCACTGGCCATTATCTTAATCACTTAAAAAATTCATCCTTAAAATATCCCTCTTTATTAAGCTATTTGTTATTGCTCTGCACCGTGATTGCCCTCGGTGGCTGGATTTATTTTACCTTTGTCACGCAACAAATCAGTTTAATTCTCATTGCCGGTACTTTGACATTAACCTTTGGTAGCTCAACTTTTTACTTTTTTCGCCATCAATATCGTTCTATTTTGCTGCTCATCCTCGGATTGTATGGTACTTTTTGTCTGTTAATGCTATCTCCCCTCTGGAATTGGGAACTCAATGAAGCCTTTGCAGTTAAACCCGTTGCCCAATTGATCAAAAGTCAGACTCCTGCTGATACAATTATCTATAGTTCTATGCCCTATAGTCGCACTAGTTTGGATTTTTACAGCGATCGCCAAATTTTAGCCGTGGATGAAAAAACTATTCAGGATTTAAGCCGCAAATCAGGCTATCTCCTCCTGGATGCTACTAACCTCGCCAAAATAAGTGCCCAACCTTATCAGAACTTGGGACAATCAGGGGAATTTATCTTGATTAAAACCCAGCCTTAAGGTGCAATTTTTACTATTCTTATTAAAATTCATGAAATTTAAAATAACCCTTAAACAGTTACTATTAATTCTCATTACCGTTATTTCTTTAATTCCGTTTTGTCTCTCCCTAGTTAATAGTCTTACGGAAGCTCAGGTACAAACTAACCTGCAATTATCCCAGACGAATTTAATGCTTGAGGCGACTACCCTTCAATCGGAGGGAAATAGTAATCAAGCCAGTTTAGCGTTGTTGCTCTTGGGTAAAGATCCCTATCAAGTGGCGACAGATCAGTATCAGGAGGCGATAAGCAAAATTGATAAAAATCAGCAAAAAATACAAGCTAGTTTATCTGCGTTACAAGAGGTAAATGGTACTAAAGCGTCTCAGGATATTGTTTCAATAGTTGAACCGAATCCGGCTCAAGTTAAAATTCTGCAATCATCTTTACAAACTGTCACTTTAAATCGTCAAAAAGCGGTTTTGAATCTGGGCTTATTAGCAAAACAGCAAGACAAGGATTCACTAGCGCGTCAACAATGGCAGGATATTATTGCTCTAGAAGTCACCAATTCTCAACAACTATTACCGATTCAAAAAACGGCTGAAATTCTGTTCCAACTGTGGGAGCAATCGCCTCAAATAAGTCCCGATGCCCAGGCTATCCTAGAGAAGAATTTATCGGGTTGGTTCCGCGATCGCGCCTTAACCCAGTTCTATCAGGTCAGACAGGAGCGATCGCAATTGCAACAATTACAGCAAGAGGAACAAGAAAGGGCCAAGCAAGCTTTCCTGAAACTAATTCTGTTGAGTGTTCTACCTGTTTTAGGTGGCAGTTTGGGGATTGGCTTATTATTAGTTTTATTACTGCAATGGTTCCTCAAAAAAGATGAGGCGATTTTAGCCTTAAATACGCTAACCGTTTGGCAAACTCCCTGGGATTGGGAAATGATTTGGCAAGTTTTGGGAATTGGCTTTTTTTTCCTCGGCCAGATTGGCTTGCCCTTAATTTTAAGCTTGATTCATCTCGATGCCAGTAGTTTAAGCCTACGCGGAAAAGCTGTTTATGTTCTCTGTAGCTATCTGGCCATGACCCTGGGCGGACTATCGGTATTGTACTTTTCCCTCAAACCGTTCTTTCCCCTAACGGCTGATTGGTTTAGCTTTCGTTGGCAAAGTCGTTGGTGGTTGTGGGGATTGGGGGGTTATTTGGTCGCGTTACCCTTGGTTGTACTGGTCTCCCTGATCAATCAGCAATTTTGGCAAGGTCAAGGGGGTAGTAATCCCTTGTTATTTTTGGCCCTAGAAGCTCAGGATAAAGTGGTTTTAATCATCTTTTTCTTTACCGCTTCGATCGCCGCTCCTTTTTTTGAAGAGATTATTTTTCGTGGTTTTCTCTTGCCTTCCCTAACCCGTTATCTGCCGGTGAGCGGTGCCATTATTCTCAGCAGTTTTGTCTTTGCGATCGCCCATTTGAATCTGTCGGAAGTGTTACCCCTAGCGATATTAGGGATGGTTTTAGGAACGGTTTATGCCCGTAGTCGCAACCTGTTGGCCTCCATGCTCTTACATAGTTTGTGGAATAGTGGTACGTTGATCAGCCTCTTTATTTTGGGAAGTGCGGGTTAAAAAAATCCCTTACGAAATCAACCCTAGATGATTGTTCAGAATGAAGCTGAGCGATATAAAATAGGGGAAATAGATCTGAGACAATTTGAGACAATAGGATAATTTTTGGTGCTACTTTCCCTCGTTGCTGATTTTCGCATCATCTTTGAGCGCGACCCTGCTGCCCGTAACTGGCTAGAGGTATTATTTTGCTATCCAGGTTTTCAGGCACTCCTGTTTCATCGCTTTTCCCATCAACTCTATCGCCTGGGGCTGCCTTTTATTCCCCGTTTACTGTCCCACGTCGCTCGCTTTTTAACGGGGGTTGAAATTCATCCTGGGGCCCAAATTGGCGAAGGGGTTTTTATCGATCATGGTATGGGCGTTGTGATTGGCGAAACAGCGATTATTGGCGATTATGCCTTAATCTATCAAGGTGTCACCCTAGGCGGTACGGGCAAAGAAAGTGGCAAGCGTCACCCAACTCTGGGTGAAAATGTGGTAGTGGGAGCAGGAGCAAAGGTGTTAGGGAATATTTCTGTGGGTAATAATGTGCGGATTGGGGCTGGCTCGGTAGTACTAAGGGATGTTCCTTCGGATTGTACGGTGGTTGGGATTCCAGGGCGGGTGATCCATCGCTCTGGCGTGAAGGTTAATCCCCTGGAACATGGCAATTTACCGGATTCGGAAGCTACAGTGATCCGTTTGCTCCTAGACCGTATTGAAGCCTTGGAAGAACAAATGGAAGAACTGGAAACCTCCCGTCAACGAGAATTAGAGACCTTTTCTAGTAATTTTTATCAATCCTGTTCAGAAAGTTTTGCCGTTAAAAGAGAAAAAATTTGTCATGTCGGCGATCGCGAAATCGAAGAATTTTTAGGGGGAACACTGTAGCCTATTGTTAAAGCTATGACTATTTCTATGCAGTGGGCTAATGCTTTATCAACTCGTCCGTCTCTAGAAGCTGCGGTGAACGAGGTCGTGTCGATTGTCCAGGGATCGTTAACGGCTCCACCAGACTTAGGGATTGTCTTTTTGTCTTCTGCCTTTGCCAGTGACTATCCCCGCCTTATTCCGTTGCTTCAGGAAAAAATGCCTCTTCCCGTGTTGATTGGCTGTGGGGGTGGCGGCATTGTGGGCATGAAGGCCGGTGAACAGGTAATAGAAATAGAAAATAGTCCGGCTTTGAGCTTGACGGTGGCTTGCTTGCCAGGGGTAGAAGTTCATCCTTTTCGCCTGGATGCTGATAGTTTGCCAGACCTGGATAGTTCTCCCCAACGCTGGAGTGAATTGCTGGGAGTCAGTCCCGAAAAAAATCCCCATTTTATTTTGCTGGCCGATGCCTTTACTCCAAACATCACCGATCTATTGGAGGGATTAGATTATGCCTATCCTCAATCGATCAAGATCGGCGGTCTGGCCAGTGGTGGTGCTAGTAATCAGAGTAATTTGTTTTTTGATCGTTTCTCCCTGCCCCGTTCTCGGTTTACCAGTTTTGGGACAATTGGTGTAGCCCTGAGTGGCAATATTCAGGTGGAAACGATTGTGGCCCAGGGTTGTCGTCCCATTGGTGAGCCGATCCAAGTTAGTCAGGGAGAGCGCAATATTATTACGGAAGTTTTAGTGCCAGATGAGAAGACTAATCAGTTAAAGGCGAGATTGCCTTTGGATGTTATACGGGAATTGGTAGAAACGCTGAGTGAAAAGGATCGAGAGTTGGCCCAACATTCGCTGTTTATTGGCATTGCCCGTGATGAGTTTAAGTTAGCTTTGCAATCAGGAGATTTTCTGATCCGTAATTTATTGGGGGTTGATCCGCGTCATGGAGCCATTGCCATCGGCGATCGCGTTCGTCCTGGTCAACGTATTCAGTTGCATCTGCGGGATGCCCAAACCTCAGGGGAAGATTTAGTATTTCTGTTAGAAAATTATCACCGTGCGAAGGTTAATAGTCCCCAGGCGATCGGAGCTTTGTTGTTTTCCTGTCTCGGTCGTGGCGAATCTCTCTATGGCAAACCGAATTTTGACTCGGAATTATTTCAACATTATTTAACGCAAGTTCCCCTCGGTGGTTTTTTCTGTAATGGAGAAATTGGCCCCGTTGGTAATCGAACTTTTCTGCATGGTTATACTTCTGCTTTTGCTATTTTTAGACCAATATCAGCATAGGATCTGGACTATTTTAAATAGGCCAATCTCAGGTATGGAGAACCTCGTTTTGAAGATTGGTAATTGCTTCCTAATTCTTGAGTTCATGACACTTAGAAACGAAGTTCTTAAATTTAGCCAGTCAAGTTAAATATCTAAAGGGATTTGAACGGATTGGGTTTCTCGTTGTTTTTCAGCAGATTTAAGAACTTCAAACATGAGTCGAATATCTAGACGTTTTCTGTCCTCGATAATTTCTCGAATAGTGACAATCTGAATTTTATCTACACTTTGACTCATGTAACGACTTTGATAAATACCTGCCATTTTTGCGGTTTGAATCATATCTTTGGTGGGTTCTTTCAAGGTGATAAAAATACCGATCGCTGCTTCATTGAGGGTCATTGTGCCTTGTAAATCGCGAATAAGTAGGGCTTGCTGAAAAAGTCAAAAAACGAAAGAAATGTGGGTTAGGGAAGTATAAACTGAAAAAGCAGAGATAACTTATACTTATGATGAGAAGTCAAAATACGAATTTTGTTTAATCTATC
>JAYKJI010000294.1:0-27136 GCA_035285405.1 Snowella sp.
ATTCTTTTGTTATCATGTTCTTTTTGAGGAGCATTGTACTGTTTTACAGAGTATCTTGTCTTTTTTCTTTTTGCTGTAGTCTTTGCCACACAAGACTTTTAACCCTTCTTGTCTCCCTAGCAGATAACGATGACGTTGCCGCTCTAACGCTTCTTCTGAGAGAATTTCTATATCTTCTCCCGCTTCCCGTAACCGTTTAATATGATCCTTGGGAACTTCATAAACCTGGGGCAGAAATTCCTGACATTCCCGTACATTTTGGGCAATAAAAATTTTCCAAAGCTTTAACTCATTGTAATAAACCCCTGTCGTATCCAAAGACTCTAACTTCAGATTGCCATACTGTTCTCGTAAACCCTCTGCATATTTTTCTAAATTATAATCAGGCGCGATTCCTGCTAATTCCTGAACATTTTCTGCCATTTGAGACTGGGTTTGTACCGCAAAAATAGGGCGTAATTTATCCGACTCTTGAATAATCGCCTTAACTTTTTTTAGATAACGCTTACTGACCCGTTCCCAACTAAATTCATCGGGCAAAAAGGGCAGATTTAAATCTTTCCAAGTTTTTGCTAAAAAATGCGTATCTAAACTGACACAATCTACCTCAAAAGCACTACCTAAAATAGCCGCAACTTCTGGCTTTTCAATGAACTTTTTAAGCGGTTCAAGATATTGCTTAATTTGCATCTCCTGATAATCGGCATCATCTAATTCCTGTTGAAAAAATTGCAAAAATTGAGTTAAAGCCTTTCCATAGGCTTCTTTCTGCTCATCCTTTTCAGGCAATTTAATCACCTTTTTCAGACAATCCTTAAAAAAGTCCTTAGCGTAATCCTTGGCCGCATCCTTGGCCAAATCCTCTAAAATCGGCTTAAAAATAAACCCTGCGGCTTGAGTAACACCCCAAATTACCATCCATTCCATAATTGTTCATTTCTCCTCTGATTAATAGGCTGGCGGATTTGGGAACCAAACCCCTACATTTTGGTAGAATTTTATTGCCAGAGCCAAGCAATATTTAGCATAAAATTAGGTAAAACATTTTCGCCAGATAACTCACTAGGACGGAAAAGAATTTCAACGGGATAACCTAACCGATAAATTTCTACTTGCTGATCCTGAGGATTCAAAAGCCAACCCAGTTGTACACCATTGGCCTGATATTCCTGCATTTTAGCTTGAGTGAAACTCAGATTGTCACTGGGAGAAAGCAATTCCAACACAAAATCAGGACAAAGGGGCGGAAATTTGCGTTGTTGTTCAGGAGTCAGACTATCCCAACGCTCTTTTTTTAGCCAAGAAACGTCAGGAGAGCGATCTGAACTATTGGGTAAACGAAAGCAGGTAGAAGAATCAAAAACAATCCCTAATTTAGTTTGACGATTCCAGATAATAAAATCAGCAATCAGTTCAGCATTTTTGCGGCCTGTTTCTCCACCCGTCGGCGGCATAATAATTAATTCTCCTTGGCAACTGCGCTCAAATTTCAGATCAGGATTTTGCTGACAAAGGCTAAAAAATTGGCTTTCACTAAGCGCGATCGCCGGTTCCAGTTTGAGGGTCGTATTCATAGTTTATAAACAGTAAAAATTATTTACACTAGAGCCAGAACCAAGCTAGATTCAGCACAAAATGAGGTAAAACATTTTCGCCAGATAACTCACTAGGACGGAAAAGAATTTCAACCGGATAATCTAACCGATAAATTTCTACTTGCTGATCCTGGGGATTCAAAAGCCAAGCCAGTTGTACACCATTGGCCTGATATTCCTGCATTTTAGCTTGAGTGAAACTCAGATTATCACTAGGAGAAAGCAATTCCAACACAAAATCAGGACAAAGGGGCGGAAATTTGCGTTGTTGTTCAGGAGTCAGACTATCCCAACGCTCTTTTTTTAGCCAAGAAAGATCAGGAGAGCGATCTGAACCATTGGGTAAACGAAAGCAGCTAGAGGAGTCAAAGACCACACCCAAATTATAGGTCTCATTCCACATTACTAATCGGGCAATTAAAGTGGCATTTTTGCGACCCGTTTCTCCACCTGTCGGCGGCATAATAATTAATTCTCCTTGGTAACTGCGTTCAAATTTCAGATCAGGATTTTGCTGACAAAGGCTAAAAAATTGGCTTTCACTTAGCGCGATCGCCGGTTCCAGTTTGAGAATCGTAGTGTTCATGAGAGTTTTATATAGTAGCTAAGATAAAGCCTTGCATTGTCCTTGAAAACGCAAAAGATGATCGCACAATACTAAAGCCACCATGGCTTCCACCATGGGCACAGCACGGGGTAAAACACAGGGATCATGCCGGCCCTTAGCCGCTAAGGTCGTTTCTTCGCCGGTTTTACTGACGGTATTTTGTTCCTTGCCAATCGTCGCCGTGGGTTTGAAAGCGGTACGGATAATAATATTTTCGCCATTACTAATACCACCCTGTACCCCACCAGAACGATTCGTCCGAGTGCGAAGATTGCCGCTTTCATCTAAATAAAATTCATCATTATGTTCACTTCCCGTTAATAAGGTTCCGGCAAAACCCGATCCAATTTCAAAACCCTTACTAGCCGGTAAAGACATTACTGCCTTAGCTAATTCTGCCTCTAATTTATCAAAAACTGGTTCCCCTAAACCCCTTGGCACATTGCGGGCCACACATTCAACGACACCACCAATCGAATCTTTTTGCCGACGAATTTGATCAATTAAATCAATCATTTTTTCGGCACATTCCCCATCGGGACAACGCACAATATTACTTTCGACGGCAGCTAAAGTGACGGTTTCAGGATCCACGATCGCCGCTAGATTTTGAATGCGTTGAACATAACCAATAATTTCCACCCCAGCCACCTGTTGCAGGATTTTCTTGGCGATCGCCCCTGCCGCCACCCGACCAATCGTTTCCCTGGCTGAAGAACGTCCTCCCCCCTGCCAATTGCGAATTCCATATTTAGCCTCGTAGGTGGCATCCGCATGGGAAGGCCGATATTTGACGGCCATTTCGTCGTAGTCCTGGGAACGGGCATCTTTATTTCTCACCAAAATGGCGATCGGGGTTCCAGTGGTTTGACCGTCAAAAACCCCCGATAAAATCTCACAGATATCACTTTCTTGTCGGGGTGTGGTAATTTTGCTCTGACCTGGACGACGGCGATCTAATTCAAATTGAATTTCGGCTTCTGAAATCGCTAAACGAGGCGGGCAACCATCAATAATTACCCCCACTCCACCCCCATGTGATTCGCCAAAGGTGGTAACTCGAAATAAATGTCCAAAGGTGTTGCCCATAAGTCTTTTCTATTGTCTGATAAGCTTTTTATTGTACCCCAATCAGTCGGGACTCTTGAATATTTCTCCTTTTTGAGGCTGCCGTGTCACACAAGTATTCGGTTTTGTTATTGAGGTTTTCTAGCCCCCTAAATCCCCCAATTCTAGGGGACTTTGAACTGAGAAAGGTTCCGATCTCCCCCAAACTTGGGGGCGGGGGGCGAAATAAGTTTTAGCATAAGATGTGTGTACACAGTAGCTTTTTGAGGAGTAGAAGGTAAGAACAGGGAAATCCTTATTTTTCTACCCTTGACTATTGATGGGGAAAAATCTCTAGGGAATCTACTTTTCGATGCGCCTTCTCAAAACCGGCAACCTCAGCCAAGGTGTATAACGGTCTTCCCTTCACCTCCTCATAGATACGACCAATATATTCCCCCAAAATGCCAATACAAACCAGTTGCACCGAACCCAAAAATAAAATAGCAATCATAATAGTGGCTAATCCTGTGACGGGAGAATGGGGCTGATATAAACGCCAATAAAGCACCAAAAAAGCCATGAGCAGGGCTAAAAGGGCTGATAACAAACCCAGATAGGTAGAGAGTCGAAGGGGAACTTTAGAAAAGGAAACCAGGCTATTAATGGCCAAGGTAAAGGATTTACGAAAAGTATATTTAACTTCCCCAGCAAAACGGGGATCACGTTCAAATTTAATCGCTGTTTGCTGAAATCCAACCCAGGAACGAAGACCTCGAATATACCGATTTTGTTCGGGCATCGCATTCAGTAGAGCGACCACTTGCCGATCCATTAAACAAAAGTCGCCAGTGTCGGTAGGAATATTAACATCTGCTAAGTGTTGTAATAAACGATAGAAAATATAGGCCGTTAAACGCTTAAACCAACTTTCTTTTTTGCGTTTTGTACGTTGGGCATAAACGACTTGATAACCCTGTTGCCATTGTGCAATTAAGTCTGGAATTAACTCTGGTGGATCTTGCAGATCGGCATCTAGAATGATCACCGCTTTTCCCCGCGCAAAATTTAAACCGGCGGTAACAGCAATTTGATGGCCAAAGTTACGGGCTAAACTCAAATAGCAAATATGTTCGTCCTGCTGCTGAAGTTCTCGAATTAGGAACAGGGAGCGATCGCGGCTACCATCGTTAACAAAGATCAATTCACTCGCGCCTGGTAAGGTCTCCACAACCGACCTGACTCGACGATAGAGTTCAGCAATATTATCCTCTTCGTTATAAATCGGGATGATTAGGGAATAGCTAGGGCAATTTTCTTGATTCACAGATGACTAACTCGCTGTAACTTGGCAAACCTGCTCTAGGGTAGCGATAAAACTGGGGTAGGAGATACTGGCCGCTTCGGCTCGATGGATCTGGGTCGTTCCTTTCGCTCCCAGGGCCGCGATCGCCAAACTCATGGCAATGCGATGATCGGTATAACTATCGACTTCGGCCCCCATTAAACCATTTCCGCCGGTAATTTCCAGCCCATCGGCAAATTCTGTAATTTTGGCCCCCATTTTGCCCAATTCTGTGGCCATGACCGCCAGGCGATCGCTTTCTTTTACCCGTAATTCGGCTGCATCTTGAATACGAGTAGTTCCCTGGGCAAAGGCTGCCGCCACGGCCAAAATGGGAATTTCATCAATTAAACGGGGAATAATCTCACCGCCAAAGGTACAACCCTTCAAGGGACTGGATTTAACCCGCAAATCGGCTACTGGTTCTCCCGTCACTAAGCGTTGATTTTCGAGGGTAATATCGGCTCCCATTTGCTCTAAAACTTCTAACACACCAGTGCGGGTGGGATTAATACCCACATTCTCAATCACTAACTCGGAATCGGGAATAATAGCGGCGGCCACTAACCAAAAGGCAGCCGAACTAATGTCACCTGGTACGATTACTGCTTGTCCGGTTAACTGGGCTGGCCCGGTTACGGTGACGCTATGGGTTTCTGGATCAATGCTCAGTTCTGCTCCAAAGGCTTGCAACATCCGTTCACTGTGATCACGCGATAAAGCTGGTTCCGATACGGTTGTCTGGCCGGTGGTCGCTAATCCGGCTAAGAGAATACAGGATTTGACCTGGGCTGAGGCGATCGGGGATACGTAGTGAATGGGTTTCAGGGCTTGCCCTTGAATAGCCAGGGGAGCTAGGGAATTTTGTTTTCGTCCCCAAATTTGCGCCCCCATCTGTTGTAGTGGTTTAATGACACGGGACATGGGCCGCGATCGCAGAGAATTATCCCCTGTCACGGTGAAAAAGCGATCTTGATGGGCTGCCAATAAACCTAACATTAAGCGCATCGTCGTCCCCGAATTGCCCGCGTTGAGAATATCAAGGGGTTCCTGTAAATTTCCCAGCCCAATCCCCTTAACAGTGACCTTTTCGCTATTTAATTCGGAAATCTCGGCTCCCAAAGCCTGAAAACAATGGGCTGTACTGCGAGGATCTTCCCCTAATAACAGACCCTCAATCACCGTCTCTCCCGCAGCGATCGCCCCTAACATCAAGGCACGGTGGGAAATAGATTTATCCCCTGGAATGCGAATTCTTCCCCGCAGCGATAGCGTACTGACTGGATTCAGGCTTAAGGTTTGATGGGCGGCAATTTGATCAACCGAGATAAGAGACATGGAAGGGACTCAAAAATACAATCACTTTCCCCATTATCCCTAAAAGCGTCTTGATTAAATCGAACCTTCCTGTAACCAACGGGCCGCGTCTTTAGCATGATAGGTGAGAATTAAATCGGCTCCCGCTCGTTTAAAACTGGTGAGAGTTTCCAGGGTGACTCGTTTTTCGTCAATCCAATCATTGAGGGCGGCTGCTTTAATCATGGAATATTCCCCTGACACATTGTAAGCAGCGACTGGTAAATTAGTGATTTCTTTGACACGCCAGATAATGTCCATATAGGACAATGCCGGTTTCACCATTAACATATCGGCTCCTTCAAGAATATCCAACTCTACTTCCTTGAGGGCTTCTCGACCATTGCCTGGATCCATTTGATAGGTACGGCGATCGCCGAATTGAGGAGAAGATTCGGCCGCATCCCGAAAAGGGCCATAGTAAGCCGAAGCATATTTAGCGGCATAGGAAAGGATCGGAACCTCCGTAAAACCGGCTTCATCCAAAGCTTCTCGAATCGCTTGCACAAAACCATCCATCATTCCCGATGGGGCAATAATATCGGCCCCCGCCCTGGCCTGAGCAACGGCTGTTTTTTGGAGTAATTCGAGGGTTGGATCATTCAATACCCGTCCCGTTAAATCTCCGGTTTGTAGATAGCCACAATGGCCGTGACTAGTATATTCACATAAACAAGTATCGTTAATAACCACCAGTTCAGGAACGGCATTTTTAACTGCGGTCGTAGCCTGCTGAACAATCCCACAATCGTGCCAGGCATCCGTCGCATCCATATCCTTAACTTCTGGAATCCCAAAAAGAATAATAGCCGGAATTCCTAAATCATAGACTTCCTTTGCTTCCTCAACAATTTTATCCACCGACAACTGATAAACCCCTGGCATCGATTTAACTTCTTTCGCCACCCGTTCGCCTGGCACTGCAAAAAGCGGATAGATCAGATCACTGGCGGTTAAAATAGTTTCCCGTACCATGCGGCGTAGGGGGTCAGTTTGGCGGAGGCGGCGAGGACGAGTAATCGGAAACATAATCTTTGAGGATATTCAGATCGGGTCACTAAACCTACCAGTCTAAAGCGATCGCCGATAATTATGCCGACTAACTTCATGTTTTGTAACGATTCATTTTCAATGCTTTATGTCTCTTCCTCCAGATCCCGTAATTTGCTAGGAGAGGAATGGTAAAGAGCATCCAGTTGTTGCCGAGCATCTTCCACATTTACGGAACGCATCACTAATAGTGGTTCATTGATGGGATTACCACTATCATCAAACAACTCAGGATGGTAACTCTGTTGGCGCAAACTGGTAGGCGAAGCTCGAAAAGGGCGTTGGCTACCCAAACTCACCGTAATCAGACTGCGAATTAGGTTACTAACGGCTAAAAAAGCAATAATTGTAAAAGCAAGAATATAAAGTAGTTGTAGCACTAGCTTTCCTCCATCGGGTGTCGTTACGGTTAAATCAGTAGAAACAAGACTGTTAAAATGTTTGATTAAATCTCAATCCCTAATTTATAGCTTAACAAGGTTTAGGTCCGTGGATGATCTTGTTGCTTACTGGCCCTGAGACGCAAAGAAACTTGCCAACATTCCATTACTAGTTGATGCCAGGGCATTAAGGCCTTCATCTCAATGCCAACCTGTTGTCCCATGGTCTGAAAGAGAATTTGGGCAGAAGTCACTTCCTTTTGTTGTTCGATCACCCGATCTAGCAAGTTTTTTTGTTCTTGCTCTGAAAGAAAGGGAATGGCTTCGGATTCTAATAAAGTTCTAGCACGGGTAAACCAATATTGAAAGTCTTCTAAAAGTGGCTCTAGAAGGGTTTTCATGAGTTCTTGTTCACGCAGATTGGCGGGGGTCATCTCGGTAAGCCTAGAGGTTATCTGAGTTTTATTGTAATCTTTCTTTACGAATTCATCTTTGAAATAACCAATTTTGGTTTTTCCTGATGGTATTCTAGGTGCCTCACCTTAATTCCAGGTTTAAGGCAACTTATCACCTTACTGCCTACGAACAACCCTCGGTAAGATCCTTACTTGCGATTCTGGGCGTTGGTGTTATCCTAAGTAACATCTCTGTAAATAACGATTTAGCCAGCTAATCCCATGCAAGATCTGACCAAGATGACCTATCAGCCTCCGGTTCCAGGGCAAATAATATCGCCTTCGATGATTGAGGCTGAGTCTTCTGAAACAAGTATCCAGAACATAATCGGCATTTTGCGTCGGAGATGGCTTATCCTATCGTTGGTCAGTTTGAGTGTCTTCATCTTTCAGCTATCTAGGGCACTCAAAGCTCCACCCGTTTACGAAGCACAGTTTCAGCTTTTAATACAACGTCCTGAACAAGATATTACCAATCCGTTAGAAGGAGCCACCATTCTCGGTCAAGGAAATGGAACAGACGACGATTACTATAATACGCAGATGACTATTTTGCTCGGGAATAAATTACTGAATCCTGTTCTGCAAAAAATATATCAGAAATACCCTGATTTAAATAAGCACACATTTGGCTATGATGAATTCTTGCGGCAACTTTCTATTTCTCGTCCTGAAAAAGGACAAATTTTAACCATTAGGTATAGTGATAGTGATCCTCAAAGAGTTGAATTTGTTTTACAAAGTCTTGCCAAGGCTTTTTTAGCCTATACTAAAAACGACCAAGATTTAAAAACTCAAGAAAAATTAAAATTTGTCAATCAACAAATTCCTTTATTACAAAGACAGGTTATCACGCTACAGGATCGACTACTTCGCTTAAAAGAAAAATATGAATTCTATAATCCAGAAGAGCAAGGTAAATTTTATGGAGATGACTTAAATATCACGACCCAGAAAGCACGAGAAGTTGCTCTCCAAATTCAACAAACAAAAAGTCTGATTAATATACTGGAAACAAAATTAAATACGACCGAGAATAAGGCTCTTGCCCTTGACACTCTTGCGCAATCTCCCCAATATCTTCAGCTTATTACCAAACTGAATGAAATCAATCTAGAGTTGGCTAAACAATCAAACCGATTGACAGATGAGAACGTGGTTGTTCAGCAACTCAAAGCAGATAGAGAGAGTATCATGCGTTTGCTTGATGAATATTCTTCCTCCCTGCCTAAATCGGTTCAAGATAATATTTCTAAACCCGATCTATTAACTACAGCCCCGAATACTGTTCGTGCTAATTTAACAGCAAAATTACTGGATGCAAAGATTCAATTAAAGGAACTACAAGCTCAACAACAATACTTAATTTTGACGGAGGCTAATGCTCGTAATAATCTTAAAAACTTTACCCACATTGTCAATCGTTATCTGAATATTGAGCGGCAACTTCAACTCTCTGCGGAAAGTTTAAACCGTCTATCTGCCTCAAAACAGGCCCTAGAAGTTGAAAGTGCCAAACGTTTTGTTCCCTGGCGACTCGTCTCTGTCATTGAACCCCCAGAAGCACCTAAAAACAATTTACCGAAGGATATTCTACAGGCTATCTTGATGGGATTATTTGCAGGGGGAGCGGTCACAATGTTAGTGGAAAGTTTGGATAGAACTTACCATAATCCTGAAGATCTGGCTAGAGACTTTAATAAAACCTTGTTGGGAGTAATTCCCTTTGAAAATAACCTTAAGGCGATCGCGCAGAAACGCAAGGTTAACAATGATAAAACTAATTTTTTAGAGGCTTTTTCCATCCTCTATTCTAATCTATTTTTTCTGGGTCAAAAGCAGACCTGTCGTAGTTTTATTATTACTTCAGCAACTTCTGGAGATGGCAAGTCAACTACCTCATTTTTCCTGGCATTGGCAGCAGCAAAACTGGGACAGCGTGTTCTTCTCATTGACGGCGATCGCTATTTCCCCCAAGGTAAGATCTGGAAAAGCTTGGCGGAATCCTTTAAAGCAGATTTAGATTTTCCCGAAATCCAAGTGGAAGATCCAAGGCTACAGAAATATGATTTTGAAGTCTTGGCTAATAACTTGCTTTATTTTAAGACCAAAGATGATGCAATGGAACCGAAACAGTTAATGTCATCGACCAGCTTATTTACATTAATCCAACAATGGCAAGAAAGCTTTGATATCATTCTCATTGATACGCCACCTATTTTAGGGATATCAGACGCTAAACTGATTGCCAGTAAAACGGATGGTGTGCTTTTAGTCGTCAGACTTGAGAAGACTATTAAGGATAGTATTCGTTTGGCTCTGCATGAGTTGAATTTAGGGAATTTAAATTTGTTAGGTATGGTGGCCAATGGAGCCAAGCGGTATGGTGGTGGCTATTACTATAGTAATTACTATTACAGTAATCGCTATTACAGTCCTAAAAAGAGACTCAACCAGACTAAAGAAACCTAAATATTAATGGTGTTTTACAAGCTGATTGCTCTCTCTAGGAATTGGGATGATAGATTTATGTTGTATCGTTTAAGGGCGAACGCAATTCGTCCCTACGTAAGGTTTTTTGGGGATCGTAGGGGGTGACAGCCTTGTGCCCCAAGGTAGCAGATTTAATGATGATTTGTACCATTGATCTAAGAACGCTTATTAGAGTTTGTTTAACTTTGAGCTGCCATTACTCTAAATAGCAAGGTTACTGGACAGACAAATGTTAAGAATTATGTCACTTAAACAATATGAGTGTTGTTTAACTCTGGCTGTAAGTCAAGCTCTGGGGGATTTTGGGGACAGTTTAGCTTTTGTTACCGTATGTTGCGCGGTCTGTTACCCAGCAAGAAGTTTGAGACAATCAGAAACGACCCTGCTTGCACCTCTAAAGGGAGAACTTTCGATGAAATTAGCTTATTGGATGTATGCTGGCCCTGCCCATATCGGAACATTACGCATTGCCAGTTCATTTAAAAATGTTCACGCCATTATGCACGCTCCTTTGGGGGATGACTATTTCAATGTCATGCGCTCCATGCTGGAACGGGAGCGGGAATTTACACCTGTGACAGCCAGTGTAGTGGATCGCAATGTGTTGGCTAGGGGGTCCCAAGAAAAGGTGGTGGATAATATCGTTCGCAAAGATAGCGAAGAACATCCCGATTTAATTGTTCTAACCCCTACTTGTACTTCTAGTATTTTGCAAGAAGATCTCAAAAATTTCTGCGATCGCGCCCAAATGGAAGCGAAAGGGGATGTAATGTTAGCGGATGTCAACCACTATCGTTTTAATGAGTTACAGGCAGCTGATCGAACCTTGGCTCAAGTGGTACAATTCTATCTGGAAAAAGCTCAGAAAAAAGGAGATTTGTCCACCGAAAAAACGGAAAAACCTTCGGTTAATATTATTGGTATTACGACCCTGGGATTCCATAATCAACATGACTGCACAGAATTGAAACGCTTGATGGCCGATTTGGGTATTCAAGTCAATGTGATTGCCCCTGAAGGCGCGACGGTCACACAACTGAAAAATTTACCCCGTGCCTGGTTTAATCTCTGTCCCTATCGAGAAGTGGGATTAATGACAGCCCAATATTTAGAGCAGGAGTTTGGGATGCCCTATGTGGATATTACGCCCATGGGAGTGGTAGAAACGGCTCGTTGTATTCACAAAATTCAACAGGTTTTAAATGCTCAAGGGGGTGAGGTTAACTACGAGAATTTTATTAATGAGCAAACTTTGTATATTTCCCAAGCAGCTTGGTTTTCTCGTTCCATTGACTGTCAAAATTTAACGGGTAAAAAAGCAGTGGTTTTTGGGGACAATACCCATGCCGCAGCGATGACCAAAATCCTAACACGGGAAATGGGAATTCATGTGGTGTTGGCTGGAACCTATTGCAAATATGATGCCGATTGGTTTAAGCAGGAAGTGAGTGAATATTGTGATGAGGCTCTCATTAGTGAAGATAATGGCCAAATTGCCGATGCGATCGCCCGCCTTGAACCGGCTGCGATTTTTGGCACACAAATGGAACGCCATGTGGGTAAACGTTTAGATATTCCCTGTGGTGTGATTGCGGCTCCGATTCACATTCAAAATTTCCCCTTAGGATATAAACCCTTTCTGGGTTATGAAGGAACCAATCAATTAGCCGATCTAGTTTACAATTCCTTCACCTTAGGCATGGAAGATCACCTCTTAGAGATCTTTGGCGGTCACGACACCAAGGAGGTGATTACGAAGGGCGTTTCTGCTGATTCTGATCTCGGTTGGAACAAGGAAGCTCAAGCCGAATTGAATAAAATCCCCGGTTTTGTACGCGGTAAAGTTAAACGTAATACTGAAAAGTTTGCCCGCGATCGCGGTTTATCGGTAATTACCTTAGAAGTAATGTATGCCGCGAAGGAGGCAGTGGGAGCTTAAGGCAATCGTTAAAATCCTAGGGGGTGGGTTGAAGAATCCACCTTTTTTATCTGCCAATTTTCCCTGACCCGTCTCGATAGTTTTTTAGTTCTATGAACTTAACTGGCCTCTAAGCTATAATGGTCAATAAGCTGCTGTGTTGGTGACTGCCAACAAAGTTTTTTGATCTTGCTTTGAAAAAACGGGAGCTATCAACGTGTTTCGTGGTAGTAAACTGAGCTTGTACTCAGAAACGAAAGCAGAAACCATTAGCACCCACCTGGTTAACCCCAGGTCATAAACTGAGGTAAAACGGCACGGCAGTGTTTCCTTTACTCAAATCTTGTTAGAAAGTTGCATCTGTCTCAGGATTAGTAAAGTTAGGGTTTCACTATATACCATTGGGTTAAGAACACGTAAAAAGTGAGACAATTTATCCTTAAAAAGCAAGTGTAGGTTTCAAAGTTGGTGCAGCTTTCAGAACGCCTTCCTACCTGTTCCTTTCCGGCCCAGATTTTAACCTTCGATCACGGACTCACCCTGATTCACCAATATTTGCCTGAGATTCCAGTGGCAGTGGTTGATGTTTGGGTTAGGGCAGGTGCGATCGCTGAGCCAAACGAGTGGCCGGGGATGGCTCATTTTTTAGAGCATATGATTTTTAAAGGAACGAAACGGATTCCCCCAGGCGGCTTTGATCAGATTATTGAATATAACGGCGGTGTCACCAATGCGGCCACCAGTCACGACTATGCCCATTTTTTCCTAACCACGGCTTCTCCCTATTTGCGTCAAACCTTGCCCTATTTAGCCGAAATTTTATTACAGGCCGAGATTCCCGAAGAAGAATTTTATTGTGAGCGAGACGTTGTGGTCGAAGAGATTCATGGCAGTGATGATGACCCTGATTGGCTCGCACTTCAGAGTATTTGCACCAGTCTTTATCCCAACCATCCCTATGGGCGTTCTGTTTTAGGCACAGAAATGGATCTTCGTCGTTATACCCCTAACCAGATGCGTTGTTTTCACCGGACTCACTATCAACCGGAAAATATGACCGTGGTGATGGTAGGAGATGTTACCGAAAAAGATGCTGTGCAGTTGATGGTAGATACCTTTGAGAACTTTGCGGTTCGTTCTGAATGTCCTCCAACCATGATTGAGGAGGATCCGCCTCTGGTGGAGATTCGCCGTCAGGATTTGTATATTCCGCGTCTGGGTCAGGGACGATTAATGATGGCTTGGACGGGGCCCGGCATCGACTGTTTAGAGGATGGTCTAGGGTTAGATTTATTTTCGGCAGTTTTGGCGGGGGGACGTTGTTCTCGTTTGGTGCAGGAACTGCGGGAAGAAAAACAGTTGGTGTTAGATATTCAAAGTAGTTTTTCCTTGCAACGTAGTTCTAGTTTATTGAGTGTGACGGCCTGGCTTGAACCGCAACATTTAGCTCTGGTTGAACAATTAATCCGCGATCGCATCTATGAAATGCAAACCAAACCGATTAGTGAGATTGAATTAGCCAGGGCAAAACGTCTGCTCTGTCATGACTATATTTTCTCAACGGAAACGCCCGGCCAATTAGCAGGGTTATACGGTTACTATCACACCCTGGCCAGTGCCGAATTAGCCACCCGTTATCCCACCACCATTCAGGCGATCGACTGCTACACCCTACAACGCTTGGCTCGTCAATATCTTTCCCCCGACTATTATGCCATTACCGCCATGCAGCCCTTGGAATAGGAGACAATGGAAAAATAGGGGCGTTTTCAATGCAATTCTTGGTTTTTAGGTTAAAAAAGCAGCTATGCGGCATCATCAATCAGTTAATCGTGTGGTTCTCGACAATGGTATTACGGTCGTTTTTGCCGAAAACCCAGTAGCGGATTTAGTTGCCGGACGAATTTTTCTTAAAAAAGCCGGTTCCTGTTGGGATTCTCCTGCCAAAGTTGGCCTTTCCCATCTCTTGGCAACGGTGATTATGAAGGGAACTCAGTATCGATCTTCCTTAGAAATTGCCGAAACAGTGGAATCTATTGGAGCGAGTTTGGGAGCCGATGCGGCCAGCGATTATTGGTTAATTAGTCTCAAAACCGTTGTGGCGGATTTTCCTGAAATTTTGGCTCTTGCTGCTGAGATTTTACGCTATCCCACCTTTCCCAAGGCTGAAGTAGAACTGGAAAAGCGGCTAGTCTTGCAATCCATTCGTTCCCAACAGGAGCAACCCTTTAATGTAGCCTTTAATCAACTCCGCCAATCCATGTATGCCGACCATCCCTATGGTTCCTCGATTTTAGGGACGGAAGAATCGGTTCCCACTTTGACCCAACAGGATTTGCTGGAATATCATCAGGCCTACTTTCGGCCAGACAATTTGGTGATTAGTCTTTCCGGTCGTTTGAGTCTGGAGACGGCTGTGAATTTAATTAATGACATCTTTGGCAGTTGGGAGATTCCGCACCGTTCCTTGATTGCCCCTACCCTACCTATCTTAAATGCTCAACCCTATCCGAGGGTAACGGCCCAGGAGACTCAGCAGTCGATTATTATGTTGGGCTATTTAGGGGCGGGGGTGAAAAGTGAAGATTATGCTCCCCTGAAGTTGCTGAGTACTTATTTGGGAAATGGTTTATCCAGTCGCTTATTTGTGGAATTGCGAGAAAAACGGGGTTTAGCCTACGATGTCTCGGCCTTTTATCCCACCCGTCTTGGTTCTTCCCAGTTTGTGATGTATATGGGAACGTCTCCTGACAATACGGCGATCGCTGTTGAGGGGCTAAAAACGGAAGCAGAGCGGCTCTGTCAACAAATGTTAGTGGATTATGAACTAACGGCGGCCAAAAACAAATTATTGGGTCAATATGCCCTCGGTAAACAGACCAACGGAGAAATTGCCCATCTGTTTGGCTGGTATGAAACCCTGGGCTTAGGACTTCCCTTCGATAGTGATTTTCAAGAACAAGTCAGCCAAGTAAACGCCGCCGATGCTCAACGGGTGGCCCAGACCTATCTTCAGAGTCCCTATCTCTCCCTGGTAGGGCCAGAGGACAAGGTAGAAATCTTTCGTTAATTTCCTGTCCCTAGGCTTTGAACTAAAGTAAGGCTTTAATGTCCTTGGCTAGATCCTCTGGTTTCGTCATGGATGGGTAACGTTTAAGCACTTTACCGGAGCGATCCACTAAAAATTTGGTGAAATTCCACTTAATCGCTTCTGTTCCCAATAAACCAGGAGCCGCTTTCGTTAGAAACTGAAACAGGGGATGGGCATTAGCTCCATTAACCTCAACTTTTTCAAACAGGGGAAAGGTGACACCAAAGCGAGTTTCACAAAAAGATTGAATGGTAGTTGCGTCGCCTGGTTCCTGTTGACCAAATTGATTGCAGGGAAAGCCCAGAATGACGAGTCCCTGATTTTTATACTGTTCATAAAGAGATTGTAAGCCTTGATATTGGGGCGTAAAACCACATTGACTGGCAGTATTGACGATGAGTAGTACCTTATCTTTAAATTCACTCAGTGAGATGGTCTTACCTTCAATACTATTGGCAGAGAAGTCATAAACAGTTTCGATCATTTGTGCGGTCATAACACCCTGATAATTAAATACAGGGTTATTATTATACCATTTTTCAAAAGCTGTGTCATGGATCAACTAGGTCAAAGCCTTACGGTAAGCGGATCGAGTCTGTCGGACATTTTGAAATTTGGTATTACATTAGGGATTAAGGAAAGATTGTCCTCTTCCCCTCCTCTTCAGAACTTTTCAGTCCTTTTTTGGGGTACTTAGGGCGAAACCAGATACGCTACTTGACGAAATTATCCGCAGCCATAGTCCGTTTAGTGGCCAAGGCGATTCGGAATTCCCTCACAGCCCCCTGGAATAGTACGACGACTGGCTTCTCCACTCCAAGCACAACAGTAGTAACGCAGTTCGTCGCTAAGATTTTTAACCCCAGTAAAGTTAACCTTCTCCACCACTGCTCCAGTGTATTCACCCGTTTCGTAATTAGGGACTTGGGTGCGACTACGAGGAGTAGCGGATTGGACGGGGCCGTAGAAAAAGCGTATTCCCTTAACATCGGCTCCTTCTAAATTCGCTTCGTAAAGAACAGCACGGGCAAAATTAGTTTTTACTAAATCTCCATCTCTTAAATTGGCGCGAATTAAGTAAATATCACTAAGATCAACCCAACGCAAATCCTGACCGCTTAAATCGGCTGCTACCAACATCACGGAAAGGTTAATAACACGAATGCCATGGACGCGATCTTCCTGATAACCTCCCAAACCATCAAAGATCGGTCTGCCGAGGTAATAATCTCGACGTAGCGGTGAGAGAAGTCGGGACTGGGAAAGAAAGCGTAAAATTTTGGCTTTACCACTAGCATCTACACTGGCTAAAATCGCAGCCGTTCTCCCCTCAGCAAAGGCCCGTTCCTGGGGCCAATCCTCTAACATCCCCTCTTCATTCAGGGCCAAATCAGAAACGCCTTGAAAATAGGCATCAATTGTTTGTTGTTGGGTAATGCGATTCTGTTGAATGGTTAAATCCTTAGAAATTACGTATTGGGCCCAGGCCACATAGACCGCTAACATAGCAATCATAATTTGTCCTAAGGCTCCCACCCATTCTGCCCAGGAACCAAATTCATCGTATTTAAACTGGTTTAACCAATGACTGACTGCGTCATAAAAACCAAAATATTTCCCTAAGACAGCGATCGCCAAAACAAAACTTCCCGCCGCAATCACCGAACGACGTTCCTGGGGCGTTAAATATTGACGAATCCAATCCTGGAGAGAAGGCAGTAAAACCTGTAGGGCAAGGAGCAAGGCTATTATGGCTCCCGTAAATCCCAACCAAGGCCAATTCAGGATCAATCCCAAGACCATTGCCCCTACAGTACTTAATAAGGGCCAGGGATTAGAGGCTTCTATGGTTTGAGTGTAGAACAGTTTGCCATTGGTTTTGGCTGGCGGGAAAGCTGGTATCTCTGAAGTCGGCGATATTAGGGCAACATCTGGGTTGGTTTGGCTCGAAGCCGGAGTGTGATCGGATTCCAAGGTCATAGTTCAATTTTCCAGAAAACCATTCTTGCCATTATTTTGGCTCATTCAGGGGTTTTTCCAGGGCCGGTGGGGCAGGAGGACTAATGGCAGGGGCGGGATTGGGATTTTCAGGCAGGGGAGACGGGGAGACGGATGGCAGGGGAGAGGGTGAGGCGATCGGTGAGACTTCGGGAGAGGGTGAGGCGATCGGTGAGATTTCTGGAGAAGGAGAAATTTCCGGAGAAGGAGAAACTTCCGGAGAGGGTGAGACTTCGGGAGAGGGTGAGGTGATCGGTGAGACTTCGGGAGAGGGTGAGACTTCGGGAGAGGGGGTCGCTTTGGGGGTTGGTTGTGGCGTAGGTGTTGGTTGAGGGGACAATCTAGGGGAGGGGGTCGGAGTCGGAAAGGATTCTGGTGGGGGTGAGGTTGGTTCCACACTCTCTAGGGGAGTGGGCGTTGGTTGGGGAGAATGACGTTTATGGGTGGCAATTAAAAAGCCAGCTGTTAGGCCACCCACAATAACCACTAAAAAGATGAGGGGGAGCAGAAACCAGGTCACAAAAGGGTTCGGCGTAGTGGAGTTTTCTTCTTCTTCTTCCTCCAGGCTCGACGGTGGTGTGACGGGAAAGCGAGGTTGACGGGGTAGGGGATCGGGCCGGGCCGCAACAACAAGGGTGGCGGGGGTATAGTCTGGAATACGGCTGACGAGGGCCTTTAGCATATCTTTGGCCGTTGCAAAGCGATCGCGGGGATGAAAACAAATACAACGATCTAGAACATCTGCTAAATGGGGAGAAACCTGAGCGGCCTCATTACGCCATTGAATCTCGCCGCTATAGGTATCGGTCTTTAAAAATTGCGGGGTTTTGCCCGTCAACAGAAATATTGCGGTTAGGCCTAAACTATAGAGATCGCTGGAATAAACTGGCCGACCGGCTGCCTGTTCCGAAGCCATATAACCTGGCGTTCCTAGCGCGATCGAATAAGCACTTTTGCCATCGGGATTGACAAGCGTACCGATCGCTTCCTTGATAATGCCAAAATCGATGAGGATTGGTTTGCTATCCCTGGCCCGTAGAATAATATTGTCTGGCTTAATATCACGGTGGATAATGCGACGTTGATGGACGTAGTCGAGAACAGGCAAAAGGTTAATTAACAGATCTTGAACGGTATCGGAGGCAAAATTACCCATTTGCTCGTGTTTTTGGGTCAAGGTTAACCCTTCGATCCATTCTTGTACTAAATAAAAGTTCCCCTGCTCAGTAAAGTAGGCATAGAGTCGAGGAATTTGGGGATTATGTTCGCCCAATTCTTCTAAAATGATGGCTTCCCGTTGAAATCGCTCCTTTAGCCATTGGGGAATTTCAGGATCTTCGACCACGGGTTTGAGTAGCTTGATTACGCATTGACGGGCCGAAGGCATATGGGTATCGATCGCCAGAAAAGTTTCACCAAAACCACCCCTACCTAAGGTTTTTAGGATTTGATACCGATTGTTTAATAGCGGCGTAGTCATTTTGATCGTTAATCCCCTGCATCAATACTGGCAATCAATCTTTTTACTGACATTTATTCTTGTTATGACTGGATCAATGGTCAAAAGAAACCGGCAGCCCTGTCCTAGATTAGCTTAACCTGACAGGGGATCGCTGGTTGGGCCCCAAAAAGTTTCCCCGTGGTTGATAAAAGCCATGAGCCTATGACCCCAGAGTTTATCGCTAATGAGGCAGGCGCGATCGCCGATCCAGTCTGATCCCCAAATCTTTGATAATTTCTACGACAACCCGTCAAACTTCGTAGTAAAATGATTTTTGGAAAACAATTTAATGCCAGCTTTAGGACTGCTCCCGACCTTGCAGCGTTTCTTAAGTTGCTTACTAAAAATTATTAACGGAAACAACCCCCATGTCTAAAAAATTAGGATTATTATTGGCCAGTCTCTTGCTGGTCGTTACTAGCTTTTTCCTCGTCGTTAATCCAGCCGCAGCCGACACGGTCAAGGTCAAAATGGGAACCGATGCAGGTGGTTTAGGGTTTGAGCCCCCTAATATCACGATCAAGGCAGGTGATACCGTTCAATGGGTTAACAATAAAATGTCTCCCCATAATGTCGTTTTTCCGAAAGGTGATGGTATTGATGACAGTACAGCCACTAAACTGTCCCACAAAGCCATGCTCTTCTCTGCTGGAGAAACCTTTGAAACGACCTTCAATGAGCCTGGGAAATATAGCTATTATTGTGAACCCCACCGTGGTGCTGGCATGATTGGTACAGTAACCGTTCAATAATGCTGGATTAACCAGGGTGCTGTTGTCTTTTTGACGTATTAGAAGCCCTAAGAACAACTCAATCAATATTCTAAATACTCTTTGGCTCGCTACGGCGGGCTTTTTTTCTATATTGTGGAAGCTTTCCCCATTTGCTGCCCCTATTAACTTAAACAAGTTCATCAGGATTAACGCCCAATTCTCGCAATTTTTGTGCCAAGTGTTGAGCATAGGAACGTTCTTTGATTAATTCAGTTTGGGCTATTGCTGCGGATTGTTGAGCTAATTCCTTGGCCAGTTTTTCCTGTTCTTTGGCTAGTTTTTCCTGTAGGGCCGATTCCCTAGGGGTGGGAACTAATTCCCCATCCGCCGTAAAGTAGCGTAACTGATTTTCTAGAATACCTAAAAAGAGTCCTAACTGTTGACTCCAGAGATGACCGCGTTGATTCGGTTCAAGGGGTTGGTATTGGCCAGCGAGTAGGGTAAAACCTTGAAATTCTAAACTATTGGGATCAAACCAGAAATAATCAGGCGTGCGAAAGGTATTTTGATAGAGTTCTTTCTTGTCAGTACGGTCGATTTTGGCCGTAGAGTTAGAGAGAATTTCAATAATAATATTGGGATATTTTCCCCCTTCACCCCAAACAACCCAGCTTTTACGAGGACGTTTTTCAGTATCTAAAACCACAAAAAAATCGGGGCCGCAAAAATCTCGTTTTTTCAGTTGTTCTTGGTTGTAATAAATGGTCAGATTACCTGAAGCATAATAATCGGATCTTTCTGCCCATAACCAGTCTAGACAAGTCAGTAGCACAATAATTTGTTGAAGATGGAGGTCACTTTCCAAGGGCGGTTCATCACTCCAAAGATCGGTAGGAGGACAGCTAATTTCAGCAGTGAGGTCTAGAGTTGTTGTCATTTGATGAAGCCATCACGACAAGATTCATTGATTATTATATCAAACCTTGATCGGCTACTAACTCGATGGGGTTTGAGGAATGTATTAAATACAGAGTCAAACGGCAATGGAGACAACCAGCAAGTCTATCGGCGCGATCGCGTTAAAGCGACTATAATAACGAGAAATATTGTGGTGAGAGGCGTTAAATGGCTGTTTCGTTAAAGCAGGCCCTAGTGGTTGGCAGTTATATTGTGGCCCAGCGTTTAAAGGGGCGCAAGCGGTTTCCCCTAGTGTTAATGCTAGAACCGCTATTTCGCTGTAATCTAGCTTGTCAGGGCTGTGGCAAAATTCAGCACCCAACAGAAATTCTGAAACAAAACTTGTCCCCAGAAGCCTGTTTTGCCGCAGTGGAGGAATGTGGTGTTCCGGTGGTTTCCATTCCTGGGGGAGAGCCGTTGCTGCATCCTCAGATCGATGAAATTGTACGGGGACTGGTAGCACGCAAGAAATTCATCTATCTGTGTACTAATGCAATCCTCTTGGAAAAAAGTCTGGATAAATTTGAGCCTTCGCCTTACTTAACCTTTAGTGTGCATCTAGATGGCCTACGGGAAGAACACGATCGCTGTGTGGATCGAGAAGGGATATTTGATAAAGCGATCGCGGCCATTAAAGCCGCCAAGGCCAAGGGATTTCGGGTGACGACTAATACCACTGTTTTTCAGGGGGCCAAGCCGGCAGAAGTTCAACAATTTTTCGATTTTCTGCAAACCCTGGGCATCGATGGCATGATGATTTCCCCTGGCTATAGCTATGAATGGGCCCCCGATCAAGAGCATTTTCTACAACGGGAACAGACCCGTGCCCTCTTCCGAGAAATTCTAGCTCCCTGGAAAACAGGACAAAAACCCTGGAATTTTAACCATAATCCCCTCTTTTTAGATTTTCTCATAGGGGATAGGGACTATGAATGTACTCCTTGGGGTAGCCCTAGCTATAGTGTGCTCGGTTGGCAAAAGCCCTGTTATCTGATCAATGAAGGTTACTATCAAAGCTTTCAGGAATTACTGGATCAAACCGATTGGGACAATTATGGCCATACCAGCGGCAATCCGAAATGCGCGGACTGTATGGTTCACTGTGGTTATGAACCGACGGCGGCGATCGATGCCCTTAAACCCGCCAATATGGGTCGGGCCATGAGTAGTTTGCTAAGTGCTTAAACCAGGGCTTAAATTCAGTGGTTAAATAAGTGCTTAAACCGACAATACCGCGATCGCTATCGGAAGCTAGGGAGAATGAGATGGTTTCTGGTAGCGATTTTGCCCTAAGATGAGCAATTATTCAATCAACCCAAATAATTAGTAAATTTTAACTTGCGGTTAACTCAATGCACATTGCTTGGTTGGGGAAAAAATCCCCATTTTGCGGAAATGTAACCTATGGTCGGGAAGTAACCAATGCGTTATTAGACCGAGGACATCGGGTGAGTTTTTTACATTTTGCCCAGGAAGATTCCGGCGATACGGATTGGCCAGACTGTCCAGAAGTATTACTGCCTTTTCTTTTTAAATCTACTATTTATACTATTCCTACTCCTAAATCCAGTAAGGTTCTAACGGAATCATTACAAAAACTCAAGCCTGATTTGGTTCATGCTTCCCTTACCCTCTCTCCCCTCGATTTTCGTTTACCGGAAATTTGTGAAGAATTAGAAATTCCTCTAGTAGCGACCTTTCATCCCCCCTTTGATAGTAAACTTCGCAATCTTTCTTCAAGTACTCAATTTTTAACCTATCAACTCTACGCGCCTTTTCTAGCCCAATACGATAAAGTTATTATTTTTTCCCACCTGCAACGCAATCTATTAGTTAAACTGGGCGTACCTCGACGGAAATTAATCATTATTCCCAACGGTGTTGATATTGATAAATATTCTCCAGGTTTTTCTGAGATCAAACAGCAATATCAGGCTAAACGCTTGTTTGTTTATCTCGGCAGAATCGCCCCTGAAAAAAATATCGAATCTCTCCTAAAAGCCTGGAAAGCCTCTGATCTGGGCAATGATTGTAAACTTTTAATCGTCGGTGATGGTTTACTAAAATCTACCTTGCAACCAAACTATGGCATCGAACAGGGCATTCATTGGCTCGGTTTTATTGCTGACGAGGATACTCGCATTCAAATTTTGCGGGGGGCTGATGCTTTCATTTTACCTTCCCTTGTCGAAGGGCTTTCTCTGTCCCTGCTAGAGGCGATGGCCTGTGGAACCGCTTGTTTGGCTACCGATGCGGGGGCTGATGGAGAAGTGTTGGAATCTGGAGCCGGTGTCATTTTGAGTACCCAGGGTGTCACAACTCAATTAAAAACCCTTTTACCCCTATTTCGAGATCATCCTGAAATTACTGAATTATTGGGACGAAAAGCCAGGGAACGAGTCCTAGAACGTTACACTTTTACAGAAAATATTCATCGTCTAGAAAAACTTTATACCGATATTCTCTCCCAAAGTCATACCTCCCTAACCCTTAATCATTCGCTTTCCTAGAGATGACGATTTCTCGAACCATTTGCCTCGGTTTCCTGGCCGTTATTGGACTAGGAACCTTACTTTTAATGATGCCTTTTTCGCTGACCGATGGTACCTGGGGCAGTTTTTTAACGGCACTTTTTATGTCCACTTCCGCCGTTTGTGTAACGGGTTTAGCGGTGGTTGATCCCAACACTTACTTTTCCTTTTGGGGAGAGTTAATTCTGTTGCTATTAGTTCAGGTGGGAGGACTCGGTTATATGACGGTGACAACGTTTTTAATGCTGTTGATTGGCCGAAGGTTTGATCTTCAGCAGAAGTTTGCGATTCAAGAATCCTTTGATCGACCCTTTTTACAGGGCAGTCGTAATTTAGTTAAGTCCATTATTGCCACAACTCTAATTTTTGAATTGACAGGAGCTTTTTTTCTCACCTATAAATTTGCTCAAACCTATAATTTAGGCGAATCTCTCTGGCTAGGAATTTTCCATAGTGTTAGTGCTTTTAATAATGCCGGTTTTAGTCTTTTTAAAGACAATTTGATGGGTTACTATGATTCCCTGATCGTCAATTTGGTGATTACCGGACTGATCATTTTCGGTGGTATTGGCTATCAGGTCATTATCGAGTTATATCTCTGGATAAGTAATATTAGATCGGGTAAACGACGACGCTTTAATTTTTCCCTTAATTTTAAAGTGGTGATCCGCTCTACCCTGATCTTACTCGTTTTAGGAACGATCGCTTTCCTGTTTATCGAGTATAAAAATCCTGATACAATTGCCGATTTTAATGGAAAAGATAAATTATTAGCCGCTTGGTTTCAATCTGTCACCACTCGTACCGCCGGATTTAACACCATTGACAATGGTAAACTGGAAATTAATGCTTTGCTGATCACCATGTTGTTAATGTTTATCGGGGCCAGTCCTAGCGGAACGGGAGGAGGCATTAAAACCACCACCTTAAGTATTTTAGCCGTCTGCACTCGTTCTGTATTGCGGGGTAACGAAGAGGTCATCATTCATCGTCGTACTATTCCCATGCCCCTGATTCTCAAGGCGATCGCGGTGGTTTTTGGCTCGGCCATGACAGTGATTATTGCCACCAGCTTAATTGCCTTTGTTGAAGCTAAACTGCCTTCCTCTTTGGAGGCGATCGCCATTTTATTTGAAGTGGTTTCTGCCTTTGGAACGGTTGGTTTATCGATGGGAATTACCGCCAGTTTATCTGCCTTTTCCCAGTTTGTCATCATTGCAACCATGTATATTGGTCGGGTTGGTGTTATTTTGTTAATGGCAGCGATCGTGGGAGACCCTCGCCCCAGTATGATCAAATATCCAGAAGAGAATTTGTTAATCGGTTAATCAACACTTAAGAGAATGAAAACTAAAACACTTTTTAATCTCCTGCGCCAGGTCAACCGTCAATTTGCGGTCATTGGTCTAGGTCGTTTTGGCAGAGCCGTTTGTGATACCCTGCATCAGAATGGTTATGAAGTGTTAGGCATTGATCAAGACGAAAAATTGGTGGCTGAAGCTTTGGCGGCTAGGGTTGTCACCAACGCTATCTGTTTAGATTCTACTGATGTTAATGCGCTAAAAGAAGCGGGAGTATTTGAATTTGAAACGGTGATTGTGGCCGTGGGAAATTATCTCAAAGAGAGTATTATTACCGTGTTAAACTTGAAGGAAGGGGGGGTTAAATATGTCGTGGCTAAAGTGTCTTCTGAAACCCATGAAAAAATTCTGAAACGGTTGGGGGCTGATTTAATTATTTTCCCAGAACAGGACGCTGGCCGAGATTTAGCCTATCGTCTTACCAAGCCTTCTATTGTGGATCGTTTTCAACTCGATCCCGAAAACAGTATTGTTGAAGTGATAGTTCCTGAGCAGTTTTGTAATAAAACTCTCGCTGAATTAAATATTCGTCAACATTATGGCGTGAGTGTTTTAGCGATCGGCAATGAAGAGAAGTTTAAAATTAATCCTATGCCGACCGAAAGACTTTATAAAGGGATGATTATGGTGTTAATTGGACTGAATGATGATATTCACCGCTTAATTGATTAAAACTAAATTTGATTAAATTTTGATTAAAACTAAATTTAGGGGTAGAAATATATTTTAAAAACCTTATTTATCTGATTTAAATTCATTTTTTTGCTGCGGCAATATAACATCATGTCAAATCCATTTCTAAACCGCTTATTTTTCGGGTTGCGGCGATCTCGACTGGGAAGGTGGCTGCGGATTCCCAAGGTTTGGTTAGGATTCTTAGTGATTTTATTATTATGTCAACTGGCAGGGAGTTATTTAGCTATTAGTGCAGCCTCTGGTTTCTTAGAAATTTGTTCAGAGCCAAAAATTTTATCACCCGATGGACAATATACTCTCAATCTTTTGCTAGAAAAAGCAGATACTCAAGATTGTAATTTAGCACTCTATCGATTGAGCCAAAACTCATCCTTAGATTTATCCGATCAAGGCATTCGAGATTTATTACCCCTAGGCACTCTAACCCATTTACAAACACTTTATCTAGCCGATAATCAACTTACGAATATCACTCCTCTGCAAAACCTTACTCATCTCACTAAACTAGAACTTTCCAATAATCAAATCCGCAATTTGGCTCCCCTAGCTGCTCTGTCATCTTTGGAAACGCTTTGGATGTGGAATAATCAAGTTCAAGATCTTACTCCTCTTGCTGGTCTAACTCATCTCACTCGTCTCTATTTACCCCATAATCAGATTCAAGAAATAAAAGCGATCGCTGTTCTTAGACAATTATTAGTACTAATGTTGGATGATAACCAACTTCAAGATCTCTCTCCAGTTACCAATCTCACTGAATTGAGAGGTTTAACCGTTGCCGATAATCACATTACAAAATTAAGTCCCCTGACCAAACTGAAACAATTAAATACACTCATTGTTAACCATAATCAGATTATGGATATTCGTCCTTTAGCTGAATTGACTAACCTCAAAGCTTTATTTTTAGCAGATAATCAAATTATTGATCTTGAAGCTTTAAGTTCACTGGATCAACTGCATACTTTGTACTTAGACAAAAATCAGATTCAAGATATTAATCCCTTAGCAGCCCTCAATCAATTAAAAATTCTGGGTTTAGCGGATAATCAGATTCAAGATGTTATTCCTTTATCTCTTCTCTACCGATTAAAACAACTGAGTTTACAAAATAATCCCCTTCAACCTTCCTTTTGTCCTGCTCACAAACCAACTATTTGTCAATTGTAAACCCCATCTAAAGTAAAAATGATCGTTTTTAGCATTACCCTCTAAATCTTCCAATACTAGAAAACTTAACAAGTTGAAGTCTTTAAATTTTTAAGACATTGATGAAAAAATGACCGACTGATTTCGTCCTTGTCTTTTCGCTTCTAATAGTGCTTGATCGGCTTGATTAATCAGGCGATTATGAGAACTATCTGCGGTCGGAATCTGACTACTAATACCCACACTAATGGTAATCGTGTTAATGTTATCAAGCCTTGAATCTTCGTGGGTAATTTCTAATTCTTTAATAGCTAGGTGAATTCTTTCAGCAACAATGATCGCACCTTTTAAGTCAGTATTGGGCAAAATCACACAAAATTCTTCCCCTCCCACACGAGCAACCAGATCCGCCGGACGACTTAAGGTTTTACGGACAGTTTGAGCAATCTTAATCAGACAAGTATCTCCTTTGGGATGACCATATAAATCATTATAGTACTTAAAGTAATCCACATCAAATAGGAGCAGTGATAAGGGTTGCTGTTCTCGATAAAGTCTTTTCCATTCCTGCCGAATACGGATATCAAAACATAAACGATTGGCGATCTTAGTTAAAGGATCTTCATTAATTAATTTGAGTAATATTTTGTTGTTGCGTTCAAGCTTAATTTGCGTTTTTTTCAACTCTGCTTCGGCGGCTTCAGCCTGTTCTTTCGCTGCAATTAATAGGTTCTCCGCTTCTTTGCGATCGCTGATATCCTTGATCATACTAATTAGGGCTTGCTGAAAAAAGCTGAAACCCTTACGGAGAAAAGATAGTAGCCAAATTAAGAACAGCTAGAATGCAGGAAAATAGGTTAAAATGGCTCAAAACCCTTGCATTAAGAGGAGAG
>JAYKJI010000295.1:0-3855 GCA_035285405.1 Snowella sp.
AGGACACTTGCTGTTCTTTGGTTAACTCTTGACCGTACATCGATAGTCGTTCCTGCTAAAAATGTTACCTCCACTTTACCATATTGATCCCTAAATTGTGTTCACCACCCATTTAGGCCTGCTATAAACAGGGACAGCGCCAGCGAAAAGAGGATCGAAGATCTTTTCACTAATATATCCCAAGTTGCCCCGAAAATTCTCAAAACTCAAAACAAACCGATATTGCTCACACAGATTCCACTTGGCTAATTGGGGAAGCCCTCGCCAGCAGGTATAGGGACGGTTGCTATAGAGAGGGCACCAAGACACTTGTTCGTTATTCCACCCGGGGCCATAAATCTCAAAAAAATCAGGGGCAATGGTTTCAGCTAGGCGGGCTAAGCGACGCCGGTGCGAGTATAACTCTCCCGTTAAGGAGCTCATAAATAGAGCTGGAGAACAGCGCCATCCCGACAGCAATTTTCCAAGGGCAGGTAGTCCGGCTAATCCTCGTTGGCGGATGGCAAAAAACCTTTTACTCGATTACCGTTAATGAGAACTACTCCTTTGCGCTCCTCAAACGGCATATTGGTGCGGGGTTGGCGTAATTGGTTGGGGAGATGGTAGTGAAAGTAATGAGTTCTTGACTTGATTGCTTCTGGATGCTCATAGGTGAGGACGGCGTCAAACCCACTGGTATTGACCGGGTCAAAAGCATGGATGCCAAGAACGGGGCTTTCTAAGATTTGCAGAACCACAGAAGTATCGGGACGGAGTTGACCTCGAATCTGTTCAAATTCCTGACGGGAGGGAGGTAGATCCAAAAACCAAAAAATATCTGCCCTTTCAAGGGGAGCTTGATCCCAAGTATCTAGCTGGAACCCAACTTTTGCCCCCTCTTGTTTCCAGAGAGAAAATGCCTCTTGGTAGAGGTAGGTAAAAGACGTTCCCTCGGTGAATAGTTTGTTCTCACACTAGTCTTGGAATGAGGGACGGATCAGGACTTGCTTCATGACGGCAAAAGCTCCTGATAGAGGGCAATATAGCGGTCTGCCATAAGTTGATCCGTAAATTGTCGTTCCACTCGCTCCCGAGCCGCAGAGCCCATTTGCTGTCTTTCCTTGGGATGATCCGCCATCCAGAGTAAACCTTGATAGAGAGCGTCGGTTGAACCCACTTGGTCAGCTAGCCAACCGGTTTGCCGATGAATAACAAGATCGGGAATGCCGCCTGTGCGAAAAGCTAAAACAGGAGTGGCGCAGGCCATAGACTCAAGGGCCGTTAATCCAAAGGACTCAATTCGACTCGGCATAACAAATAAGTCGGCGGCAGAATAAGCAAGGCACTGTAAATGAGATGAGGAAAGGGAACCCAAGTTAACTAGGGTGATATTGTCATTAAGTTCCGGCATTTGTCCAGCGCCAAACAGGATGAGGGTAATTGCTCGGGTTTGGGCCAGTTGACGGATGGCCGCCAGTAAGACTTCTAAGTTTTTGTTTTTATCACTTAAGTCGGCACAGGCGAAGGCGATCGCTAGATGGTCGGAGTTAATCCGTAGGGCGGCTTTGGCAATGGTTTTATCAATGGGCTGAAATTGCTTAATGTCAATACCTAAATGAATGGTGCGAATGGATTTCGCTAATTTTCCTAGGGCTGAATTTTTAGCTTGCTGGGTCGTCCAGGTACTGTTGCCAACAAAGTGTAAGTTGAGCTTTGGGTAAAGTTTTGCTTTCAGCTCAAAATTTTGCCAGGCTTGATCCCGGCTATCTGCTTTTTTGAGGCTGGGACATCGGTCACAATGACTAGTATAGCGATCACATTCGAGGGCATGATGACAACCACCCGTGAAGGGGTTCATGTCATGGAGCGACCAGACAACAGGGAGCTGAGAAGGAATTGAATTAAAGAAACTTGACAGATCTAACCACCTAAAAATTAAATGCAAATTTACAATATCTGTCTTTCTGAAATCATTAATGGATGATTTAAATATCCAGTCGTAATGAATAAAAATTCCACGGTCAATGTTTATAGAATGCCAATTGAGCTGAATTTTATAGTTTTCTAATTGTCGCCATATCCATGAATTATATCTAATATCTTTAACATCTACATTGACGTTAGTGCCATAACGAAAATAGAGACAGCTATCAATGGATTTTTGAATTAGCGCCTTATTGAGGCGTTGTGAAGCTATGCCAGTACCACCATAGCATTGACTGGTAAAATGATTTACTTTAAATTTCATCTTTCTCGAATGTGTTTATTTTAAAGAAACAGACAAAAAGATCCTTGAATAAAGAAGATAGCCCAAGAGAGAGAAAAGCATCGCCAAAATATCCCTTCTTAAAAAGAAGCTTAAATAAATAAAATAGACGTTTTTTTCGGCTGTTTACACTATACATTTGCGATCTTAAAAAGTAAATATTAGAAAGCCGGTAAAAATAACTGGCATTTTTGTTAAAGAGAAATTTTTGATCAACTTGACATGGAATATTCGTTAGGAAGTTTGAAATCTCTAAAGCTATGTCACACAAATATTTGTAATTTTCATGTCCTGTCTGACGAGAGAGGGAGATGAGTCCTTGTAGTGTAAAGTTTTTATAATCACCAGTGACAGTTGATTGATGCCGACGATAAAATGCTAATGACCTAGAGATATAATAGGTACTTCCAAGAGCGTTGGCCAATAAGCAGATCCATTTATCATGGGGTAATACCGGATAATTTAAGTCATAACACGGGGGTCTATGTTTCCAATCAAAGTCAACAATTAAACTCTTAGAAAAGACGCAAGTAAATCCTGGGACTACCCAAAAGCCAAAATTTTTTCCTCGTAATACGTATTTATTTTTTCTATGCTCTGGCTGCTTTGTATTTAAGAGATTAAGTTTTGCATCTGTTAACTCTGCTGAGTGAGTAATTAGCAGTAGATCGTTCCTTTTACTTGAAAGAATTACCCGATTAATAGTGCTTATCTTGTCTGACATCCACACATCATCTTGATCGCAAAATGCAATCCACTCAAATTGACATAAACTGGCAGCTTGAAGAAAATTATCAGCAAACCCTAGATTTACCGAATTTTGATGTAAATTAACTGGAAACGGACTGTTCGAAGCATATTCCTGAATGATTTTAATGGTTTTATCACTTGAACCATCATCACAAATCACTAATTCTCTTGGTTTTAGTACTTGTTTGGATAAACTTTCTAATTGTTCAGCGATATATTTTTCGCCATTGTAGGTGGCCATAGCAACAGAAATATTTATTTCTTGCATAGCTTTTTATATGACTTAATACGTGATTGACCTTGCACAAAAAATAGTGTAAAATTAGTTTTTGCTCTGATTTACAGCTTGTCGCGCAGATCCAATAACATAGCGCTTGCCCCCGATTTTAGAGCCTGTTGCGCCAATTTGGAAACTGACGAAGGAAAAACGGCGATCGCTAAATTTTATTTCAGTAAATAACCACTTAGCACACAAAGTTGCCTTAGCCGTAGAGACAGGACACTTTTAAAACCCCAAACCAATTCGGGCGCTTATACCATTGGGGCTGACGAGAGTCGTAGTAAAGAGTGAGGTTGCCGACGATAAAACAGTCTTCCGCTCCGTAATTGGGGAGCTAGAAAGCCTAACGCAAATAGTTCGGGCTGAAGTAGATGAAATTCGTCGGGTAAACCGGGTTTCTCCGGGTCTTCACTCGGTAGGTCATACATGGTGGGTAAAGTTTCCCGAGGAGACAGGGGAGGAGTGGTTTGGTACATGATGTCACTACCTATGGGAATAGTTAGCCTTATTCTAGGCGATCGCCCAGGACAGTTCTCTTTGAATTAAAGCTCTAATCTCTGCTTCTGTCATGGTTATGTCC
>JAYKJI010000296.1:0-3297 GCA_035285405.1 Snowella sp.
AACTTGACATAGGACTTTTGCTACTCAGAATTATTGCAATGAAATCAATTACAACTACTTTTTCATCGTGATTCCGTCCAATTCCATGTGGAGCATTTTCTTGATTACCCCCTGAACGGTTACAAAGATTCTTAGGTTTCTCGGTTTAAATGACCTTAGTTTGAGAGACTGACACCACGAGACTCTCTATTAATCACTTTAACCATGATCGGCAAGGATATCATTCCATTGATGTGCTTGTCACGCATATGGTGAGGCGATCTGGGGCAAACGCATCTTATCTTTGAAAGGGCTACTGGATAAGGGTTTCGGGGATCATAATTGATTTTTCCTGAAATGCTGAAAGCCTTGTCAGATAAAGAGTTCAGGATTTAGACGAGTTTGGACCATGGGGCGATCAGTGCGATCGCCGATGTGTTGGTTGGATTAAGGGACGCAACCCAACGAAGGGAAATGATAACCTCATTGTGGTTTACTGCGATCAACTTTTTTGATGAAGTGCGATCACCGCTTTGTAGTGCGATCAGCACTGAGATTAACCCAGTCAATTTGATTGCTTTCAACCTTAGACTTGTTAACTTATGTTAATCTTTCTCAGAAACGATTGACGAGACCCTACAAAATTTGTTAAGCATTCCCTCAGTGTAGCCGAAAAGAAATGCGATGAAATTCAGGTCAATATTCTTCTCTGTTCTCGGTTTTTTAGGGCTATCCCTTTCCGTTTAAGCTCAAACAGACCTAGACTCACAAATTCAGCAAGTTTTAAATCAGCACTATCAAACTTACCGCGATCGCGAATATTTTTCAGTGCGATCGCCTGTTAAAAAAGCCTAAGCCAATCGAGCTGCTAAATTGAAATCGGAGAATTGATCATGAATCTCAATGATTTGCCTGGAGCCGAGATAATATTACCCGGATTAACCGATCTTCAGAATGGTAAGTCTCAGACAATCGGGGCATTACTGGTGGCGATCGCCGCAACGCGCTTAACCGAAGCAGGCTTAGATGTTCCAACACATCATTTAGCCTCAGAACCAGAACTAACCTTGTATGCCCGCCTCCAAAACGAACAAGAAGATGCTTACCAGTACTACAATGCCTTACTGAACCGTCTTAATAGCTTTTGCAACGCCCTTGAAATCCACTACAAATATCAGTCTTCTAACCATTAGCCAATTGAGTTGAACCTTCGGCGATCGCCCCTAGCCTCTTCCAAATCCAATACCAAAATTTCGCCGCTCCGACTGTACTCGCTTTAGTCCTCTCCGTTGGCCGCATCCCAAAAGGCGATCGCAGTATGACAAACTATTGAAACAGATAATATTTCGGTGTTGAGTTGGGGCTGTTGAAGCAGAGGCGATCACCATCATGAGCATACCATTTTCCTGACCATCAAATATGGTTTTACGGACAACGTTGTCCGTAATCAAGAAAAATGACTCAAGCGATCGCTTTCTCTAATAAAAAATTAAGGATGGGGGGTAATTGCCACAATCGTGATCTCTTGACGATCAGGGCCATAATGCCAAAAAACACGAAAAGCACCAGGAGTTTTATTCTCCACATAGGATTCAAAAACTTCTTCTCCATTCTTACCTTGAATCGAACTGTATTTGTGGGTATTTAAACCAGGATGACGAAGATTCGTTTCCATCAAGGCCAAGGTTTTCAGCACCTTACGATATTTCTGCGGCTGCTCCTTTTCTAAGGCTTTTAACGCTGCGATCGCCGTAGGAACAAAAATTAAGCGAAAATTCATTCTTCCTCAATCTCTAGATCGGCATACTCTGCAAAAGACCCCAAGTACTCTCCTTTACCCATCACGGATTCCTGTAATCCCTGTTTTAAATTCGCCAAAGTTTCTGTATTCTCAAATAGCCAGACTTCTCGTTCGGGAATCGTGACCACTGGCTCCAGCAAAATTTGCCCCAAATCGTTTGTCAAAGCACGATAGGTTTTAAGCTTGACTTCAGTACCAAGAGAAATTCGCCCTCGATTATCAGGTTGAACAATTTCCTTGATGACTCGAAACTCATGACTGGCCATAAAACTTAAAAAATTATCGGTAAATAGGTTGGCAATCTGAGAAAAAACAGAATCCCTTGTCTAAAATGTGGGTAATGCCCTAATTCCCACTAACTTAGTTTAACCCAAACTTAAAGATTAGGATTGAATCTCACTGCCAGAAATCTCTAAAAAGCTAACATCAGCAAGAAACGAAAAGACTGAAACTGCCTTCTTTAATTCCATCAGACATCCCAACAACATTAACCAAGTAACCCATGACCAAAATCATCGCTCTCTTCAACCAGGCTGGCGGGGTTGCCAAATCCACTGTGACGCTAAATCTCGGTTATCATCTTGCCCAACACAAACAGCGTGTCCTGTTAGTAGATATCGACCCTCAGGGGTCTCTAACGAATTTTATTGGTTTAGAACCCAGCGATTTAGAAGTGACTCTCTATAATGCTCTGGTTCCTGATAGCAATGAAGAATTAGAAAACCTGCCCATCCATCGGGGTCTCTTTGGTATGGATCTCATTCCAGCCAATATTCTCTTGGCTAATGCAGAACAAGAACTGATTTTTGCAGAACTTCGGGAGCTTCGACTCCAACAACTTTTGGCTCCTATTCAGACAGATTATGATTTTATTTTGATAGACTGCCCTCCCTCGCTGGGTATTTTGAGTCAAATTTCTCTCGTTGCTGCTAATTATGTCCTTGTCCCAATTCAATGCCAATTTAAGGCTTTAAAGGGAACCGATTCATTACTAGCAACAGTGGCTAGAATCCGTAAACGTCTGAATCCTCATTTGAAAATTGCGGGCTTTTTACCGACCATGTTCTCCATTAGCAACTCCTTAGATAAAGATAAACAGACTCTCCAATCTTTACAGGAACAACTCACCCAACTTGCTCCCGTTTTTCCGCCCATGCCCCGTGCCACCGCGATCGCTGAAGCAGCCGCCTATGGAAAACCCCTAGCTCTCTGTCCCAATAAACACGCGCTCACCTTGCAACTCTTTGACCAGTTGGCGATCGCCATGAAACAGTTACCGTAAAAACAATCATTTTTGATGGGATAAAAAATCCCTTGGCATTTATGGCTTCTCAAAAAATAAACGAATTCCTTCAAGAGCGTTCTACGATCCGAAATGTTCGTCTTATTGATCAAGACGAATTGAAAGGTCAAACCACCACCGTTTCTTTAAATCAGCTTGTTTTATCTAAAAACCAACCTCGTCGTTACTTTGACCCCCAGGCAATGGAGGCTTTAATCGCCTCTGTCAAACAAGA
>JAYKJI010000297.1:0-29768 GCA_035285405.1 Snowella sp.
AGAAATTGAAGGGCTGCTCTTGCGAATAATATTTTCGAGTTGACTAGCAAGGTTGGTATGGCCTTTTTTGCGCTCATCTTCAACAACGATAGACATCATACTCTGTATTGCCACTGAATCTTCACTAGCAACCGCCCGAAACAAGCGTTTGAGTACCTCCGCGTTCATTTCAATGACTCGGTAATTATCGTCTATAATCTTATACACCATTCTAGGCTCATAATGTCTTGATTCGGTACCAATACGTTACAAAACTTTTTTTGGCGAACAATTGCACGATCTAATTGCCGGTACTTTTATTTGATTGATAAACAAGTTTATAATTTTCTTGCTTATCTCATTACCAATGAAGAGGATAATGAAAAAAAATTTTAGGTCGTTGTTGAATCAAGTTATAAATGTTAATTTTGCACATATCTACAAGTCAGTTTGAGTCTAGGTTTTAAACAGAAGATTCATATCTCAAATTAGCAACGCCAAGTAGTCTATCACTCTCAATCTTTCCAACTGTGAACAATCTTGAAGTCATTTCTCAACACCTCAATAAACTCCGTCAACTGACCCAGCTTGATATTCAACCCCAATGGTATTTAAGCTCAGAAATTAGTCTAACCAATCCCGCCCAGAAAATTTTAGAAAATATTGCCCCTCTGAATGAAAATAATTATATTACCTGGCAAAAAGGCCATCAAGTTCAATGGTTAACCCAGACAGTAACCATTCCTTCCCATTTAGCCGGCTATTCTCTTGATGGTTTTACCCTGAGATTATCCCTTACCTGGTGGGCCGAAGAAGCTCAAATTTATGTTAATGAAAAGCTAGTTCAAGCGGGAGATCTATTTGATTCCAGTGCGCGAATCATTCTGACAGAATCGGCTCAACCAAACGAGAGTCTTAACATTGTTTTGCGTCTAGTTAGCCCTGGTCACGATATAGGCGGTTTAATGCGATCGTGGCTAATCTATGAACGAGAATTTCCAGATATTGATCCCGGCTTCGTTGCCGATGAAATGGCGGTCTTAGCTCAATATTGGCAAGCCTTTGAACCAGAAAAATTAGAAAAATTATTGATAGCTTTAAATGACATAAATTGGGAAAAAGTCAGTGATAGAAATTTATTTGATCAATCCTTAGAACAGTTAAGACAAAACCTAAAACCCCTAGCCCAAAACATCAAAGAACGAGAATTTTACCTTCTGGGTCATGCCCATTTAGATATGGCTTGGCTTTGGCCTTTAGCAGAAACCTGGGAAGTGGGAGTTAGAACCTTTCGTTCGGTGTTAAATTTACAACAGGAATTTTCAGATTTAACCTTTGGCCATACCAGTCCCATTTTATACGAATGGATTGAGCAATATCAACCTGAACTATTTAAAGAAATTCAAAAAGCTGTCACTAGTCAACAATGGGAATTATTAGGTGGAATGTGGGTTGAACCGGATGTTAATTTAATTTCAGGGGAATCCTTAGTACGTCAATTACTCTACGGTCAAAGCTATTTTAAACAAAAGTTTCATCAAATCAGTAAAGTAGCTTGGCTACCCGATAGTTTTGGTTTTTGCTCTCAGTTACCGCAACTATTCAGTCAAGCTGGCATTGAGTATTTTGTGACGGGTAAACTACACTGGAATGATACCAATAAATTTCCCTATGGCGCGTTTTGGTGGCAATCTCCCGATCGCAGTCAATTAATGACCGTCTGTTCACCGCCGAATGTAGCGGGGGTAATGGATACCAATCCCATCACTATGAGCAATTACAGTGTGCAATGGGAACAACAGACCGGCTTAAAAGCCAGTTTTTGGATACCAGGGGTCGGAGATCATGGTGGTGGCCCCACCCGCGATATGTTAATGGTGAAAAAACGCTGGCAAGCCTCTGAATTTTTCCCTAAAATTACTAGTTCAACGGCTTTTAATTATTTAGAAAAGATTAAAGAGCAATTATTGCAAAAGCCAGAATTAATTCCAGTTTGGCAGGAGGATCTGTATTTAGAATTCCATCGGGGTTGTTATACCACCCATGCGGATCAAAAAATAGCCAATCGACGGTCTGAAAACCAACTTTATGAAGCAGAACTATGGTCAAGTCTAGCAACCTTAAGCAGTGGTTTAGATTATCCTCAAGCATTATTAACATCAACTTGGAAAAAAGTTCTGTTAAATCAATTTCATGATATTTTACCTGGTACTTCTATTCCCGAAGTTTTTGTCACAGCGAATCAAGAATGGCAAGGGGTTCAAGCCACTAGTGAGCAAATTATTGACAATTCCTTAAAGGCGATCGCTGACCAAATTCATTATCCAAATCCGCCTCAAATTCACGCAAAACCCCTAATTATCTTTAATAGTTTGAATTGGCAACGCTCCGATCTCGTGAGTATCCCAATTGACTCCCCTGATTGGCAGATCTGTGATCTAAAGGGCCAACCGATTGTCACCCAACTGACTGCCGAAAATGAATTACTGTTTTTAGCCGAAAATATACCGGCGATCGGCTATCAACTTTACTGGCTCTGTCCTCAGCAAGGCGACTTATCTTCCCACCTGGTTGAACATCAGCCCATTTTAGAAAATACTTATTTGCGAGTTACGCTTGATTCTGAAACAGGCAATATCCAGAGTCTATGGGATAAGATTCAGCAGCGAGAAATTTTAGCTGGGAATGGTAATCAATTACAATTTTTTAGCGATCAAGGTCAGTATTGGGATGCGTGGAATATTGATCCTCATTATGCTGAACATCCGTTATCTCCTGCTATTTTAACATCCCTAGAGATATTAGAGACAGGGCCAATTCGTTGGCGGATTCGAGTCATTAAACAGTTTCAATCTTCTCAATTTTGTCAAGATTATTTACTCGAAATTCATTCACCGATTCTTAAGATCAAAACTCAGGTGAATTGGCTGGAAAGTCAAGTCTTAGTTAAAGCTGCTTTTCCCCTAAATCTTACCAGTGAAACCATTACCTATGAAGTTCCCTGTGCGGTTATTGAACGCCCAACCAGTCCTCAAACAGCCGCCGAAAAAGCGAAGTGGGAAGTGTCTGCACTCCATTGGGCAGATTTAAGCGATCGCCATCAAAATTATGGGGTTAGTTTGCTCAATGATTGTAAGTATGGTTACGATGGTCAGCCGAGTCAATTGCGTTTAACCTTATTACGCAGTCCCAATTGGCCTGATCCAAACTGCGATCGCGGAGAACACCATTTTACCTACGCTCTTTATCCCCATCTTGGTGACTGGAAAACGACTCAAACCGTCCGTCAAGGCTATCAATTAAACCGTCCTTTACGGGTGCATTTCCCCTCTGTTACTAAGGAAACTACCCAGGGAAATCTATCTCCTTGTCAAAGTTTATTAACCCTAGCAGCCGATAATCTTTGTTTAATGGCTTTCAAACGTCAGGAAAATGATCCCCAGGCTTGGATATTGCGCCTTTACGAATATCAGGGACAAAGTGCAACTTTCTCCTTACAAAGTCCCTTTTCTCTAGCAATTACAACTGCTGTCAATTTATTGGAAGCGGAAACTGAGCCGCCCAAAATCGAGCTACCCAAACTCAGACCTTGGCAAATTGCTAGTTTTAAATTAGAGCCAAGTTAGTCTTTGTCTGTAGGCAGTGGAAATTTTAAGAGAATCTTCTCCTAGTCCTCATGATCCTCAAAAGGGTCGCTCAACTTGGCAGAAGGCGGGCCAAAGGCCGTGTAGATAGCAAATCCAGTAATGCCGATCAGGATGACCGCGAAAGTGATGCTAAGAACTATTGCAGGTTCCATAGGTTAGATTGATTGTGATACCGCTTTTCCTATAATATTACAGAACATTACAAAATCTAATTTAGCGATACTGCGGGTAATCTATGGCACAGCGCACTTGGTTAGGAGATATCCTCAGACCTCTCAACTCTGAGTACGGTAAAGTTGTTCCAGGTTGGGGAACCACCCCCGTCATGGGTGTTTTTATGGCTCTCTTTCTCGTCTTTTTATTGATCATCCTACAAATTTACAACTCCTCTCTGGTTCTAGAAGGGTTCTCTGTAAATTGGGGAGGCTAGAACTTCTGTCCTTTTACCTTTTTTGTCAATTATTGACCACTTGATCCCGGTTCTCCGGGGTCTTTTTCTCTTTTTTGTGATGATGGAGCGATCGCTATGAATGTGTTTGGGATTGGTTTACCAGAGATGGCCTTGATTATGGTCATTGCCCTTTTAGTTTTTGGCCCGAAGAAGTTACCGGAAATTGGTCGCAGTATGGGTAAGGCCTTACGGGGTTTTCAAGATGCTTCTAAGGAATTTGAAAGTGAATTTAAGCGCGAGGCTCAAAATATCGAAGAATCGGTCAAGATGCAGGCTCGTTTAGAGGAAGAAAAGACGGCAGCCAAGGTGGAATCCGATAGTGCTAGTTAGATTATTGCTCGCTAGAATGGGGCTAACAATGGAGTAGATAACGAGGCTGGGGTGATGATCGCGATTCGGCCTGAAGAGGTTTATTGGAAAACAGCAGATTTAGCCCTCTTTCCCGATAACGGCAATCGTTATGAAATTATTGGCGGAAAGTTACTGGTGACTAGAGCACCTCATTGGCGGCATCAAGTTGTGGCGGATAATATTTGTCTGGCCTTAAAACGATGGTCTAGGGAATCCGGCTTGGGGGAAGCAGCGACAACTCCGGGAATTATTTTTGATGATCATAACAATGTGATTCCTGATGTGGTCTGGATTAGTCAGGAACGGTTAGCGATACTTTTAGATGAGGCGGGACATTTAACCGGCGCACCGGAATTAGTGATCGAGGTTTTATCCTCTGGGGAAAATCAGGAAAAGCGCGATCGCCAATTAAAGCTTAAATTGTATTCAGTGCAAGGGGTACAGGAGTATTGGATCTGCGATCACCACAGAAAACAGGTAGAAGTTTATCGGCGGGAAAATGGCGTTTTGAAATTAGCGGTGACGTTATACCCTGGCGATCAGTTAACCAGTGCTTTGTTACCAGGCTTTAGGGGAGATGTGGAAGCGTGGTTGGCAGGAGCTTAAGCCAATGCTTCACCGTGCGTGAGAACCCAAGTAGGCTAAAATCTTCTAGACCCTTTTGATGAAGTCTTGAATGTTTTCCCGTCAACTTAGTTTTTTTAGTGCCGTCAGTTTAACAACGGTGATCACGGTTCTTTTTCACGGTGCCTGGGTTGCTGCCCAACCGATGGTCGAGGCTCCCAAAGAGGCGATCGCCACCTTGAATTGGTTTCAGGGAATTGTTCTGGGATTAATCCAGGGGTTGACAGAATTTTTGCCCATCAGTAGCACTGCCCATCTGAAAATTATTCCCCTAGCTCTGGGTTGGGGTGATCCGGGAGTTGCCTATACTGCGGTTATCCAATTGGGAAGTATTGCGGCGGTGATTTGGTATTTTTGGCAGGATTTAAGTCAAATTACCTTGGGCATGATCCAGGCCCTACAAACTAAGGAATATGATTCCCTCGAATTTAAACTAGCTCTAGGGATTGGTTTGGGCACGATTCCCATTGTCTTTTTTGGGCTATTGTTAAAAATTTTCGTACCTGATTTAGATAGTTCTCCTTTACGCAGTTTAACGACGATCGCGATCGCCTCTATTGTCATGTCATTATTGCTGGCCCTAGCCGAAAAAGTAGGAACCCACCGTCGGCAGTTTGAGAAATTACGTTGGCAGGATGGAGTAACGATGGGATTGGCCCAGGCGATGGCCATTATTCCAGGCGTGTCTCGTTCTGGTTCTACCCTCACCGCCGGCCTATTTATTAACCTAGAAAGGGCAACCGCCGCCAGATTTTCTTTTTTGTTAGGGATTCCCGCCATCACCTTAGCCGGTTTATTGGAATTAAAAGATGCCTTTAAAGCCGGATTTTCAGGAACTACTTTACTACCGTTAGTTTTAGGCGTTATTTCCGCCGCCGTTTTTTCTTACCTTTCTATTGCCTGGTTACTGGAATTTTTGAAGAAACAAAGCACCTGGGTTTTTGTGTGGTATCGGCTAGTATTTGGTGTATTAATTTTGGTCTTTTCCGGTTTTCTCTCCCGTTCCTAGGGTTTAACATGAGTTTTCGTCCCCGTAAACGTTTTGGACAACATTGGTTACGCAGTGAATTAGCTCTGTCTCAAATTGTAGCGGCCGCAGAACTTTCGCAAAAGGATCATCTTTTAGAGATTGGGCCAGGAACAGGGATTTTAACTCGTCGTTTACTTCCCCAGGCGGGTTCGGTGGTGGCGGTGGAAATTGATCGGGATCTCTGTCAGCAATTAACCAAAAGTTTGGGAAAAGTTGAGAATTTTTTACTATTATCGGGGGATATTTTAAATCTCAGTTTAGAGGACTGTTTACAAGCTTTTCCTCATTTTTATCCCCTTAACAAAGTGGTTGCCAATATTCCCTACAACATTACCGGCCCCATTTTGGAAAAATTATTAGGCACGATCGCTCATCCTAGACAACCCCGTTACGACAGCATTGTTTTACTAATGCAAAAGGAAGTGGCCGAACGGTTGGTGGCTCAACCCGGAACCAAAGCCTATGGTGGCTTGTCGGTCAGAGTGCAGTATTTAGCTCGTTGTGAATGGATTGCCGAGGTTCCCAAAAAAGCCTTTCAACCGCCTCCCCAGGTCGATTCAGCCATCCTGCGTCTCTCACCCTATACCTTGACGAGTCCAGCCCATAATCCCCGTTTTCTAGATCAATTGGTGAAGTTAGGGTTCGCTAATCGGCGTAAAATGTTACGCAATAATCTCAAAGGTTTACTAGACGGCGATCGCTTAATGCCAATATTGCAAGACTTACAGATTGAAGCCCAGGTAAGAGCCGAAGAATTAAGTCTGTCTCAATGGATTGATCTCAGTAATCAATTGGAAAGTTTGCTTAAAACCCCTTAATATTTCCTCCTATTTTCTAATATTTATTTTCCTAATCTATTTTACTAAAATGCACACCTATACCTTGTTAGCTCCGGCCAAAATTAATCTTTATCTAGAAATTCTTGGCGATCGCCCTGATGGTTATCATGAATTGGTCATGATTTTACAGAGTATTGACCTCAGTGATCAATTACAAATTCGCTCCAATGGGACGGATAATATTCGCCTTTCCTGTCAACATCCTGAGGTTCCCCTGGATCAAGCAAATTTAGCCTATCGAGCCGCTAATTTGATGGTAGAAAGTTTTCCCAAGGTTTTTGCGAACTATGGCGGGGTGGATATTTATCTCGATAAGCATATTCCGATCGCCGCCGGATTAGCGGGAGGATCAACCGATGGAGCCGCCGTGCTAGTGGGGATCAATTTGCTCTGGGAATTGGGACTGACCTTGCCTGAATTGCAATCTTTGGCTGCTCAACTTGGCTCAGATTTACCCTTTTGTATTGCGGGGGGAACGGCGATCGCCACAGGTCGAGGTGAACAACTAGATTCTCTGCCAGATTTAGATAATTTATGGGTGGTGTTAGCCAAATCCAAAAGCATTAGTGTTTCGACCCCCTGGGCCTACCAAACCTATCGTCAACAATATGGTCAACATTATCTTCCTCAAAACGAAGTCCGCCAGTCTCGTACCCATCAAATCCATTCAGGGGATTTAGTACAAGCTATCCTCCACAAAGATGGCCCTAAAATTGCCCAACTCATGCACAATGACCTAGAGAAAGTAGTATTGCCCCATTATGAACCCGTTGCCCAATTAAGGAAAACCCTCGCCGCCGCCGGAGGATTGGGAACCATGATGTCTGGTTCTGGGCCAACGGTTTTTACCCTCTGTTCTTCCCTCGCTGAAGCACAACAGGTACGAGATATAGCCCAGACCAACCTAGCTGATCCCGACCTAGACTTTTGGATCGCCCGCTTAACCAGTACCGGCATTCAAGTAACCCCCTAATCTCCCCCATCTTCTCCATCTCCCCAGTCTTCCCAGTCTCCCCAGTCTCCCCAGTCTCCCCATCTCCCCATCTCCCCCGTCTCTCACCATGACCGAACCCGCCCCTCCAACCACCGATCCCAAAAAAGATGTCACTCCCTTGCGTTGTTTACTGGGATCGAGCATCTCGGCAGCCCTAGCTTGGGGACTTTATTCCCTGACCAGCGCGATCGCCATTACCTTTGCCACGAAACCCATTCTTTCCCAAAATCAAATAGTACAACGCATCGGTTCAGCCGTCAGAACTTTAGTTTTAGGCGTTGCCTCCATGGCCACCTTTATTTTTGGCTTTGTGGCGATCGGTCTTATCCTCTTAGCCATCCAACTTCTTATTCAAAGCCTAGTCCCCAAAAAAGCCAACGACTAAACCCTCTCTCCCCTCTTCTTCCCCCTCCCCTCTTCTTCCCCCTCCTCACCGTCTTCCCATTTGGTCAAAAATTTGTTTTGATGTAATGAATTAATTCAGATCAGTTTTTTACCACCAGAGACTATAAAATCGCGTGAACAAGATCCCCCCTGTCGATCTAGCCCGTCAATATCAGTCCATTGAAGCCGAAGCTAACCTGGCCGCACTGGCAGTCCTTCGCTCTGGATACTATATCGGTGGCACTGTCGTTAGTGACTTTGAGCAACAATTTGCTGATTATGTGGGGACAGAGCATGGGATCGGCTGTAATTCTGGCACTGACGCGCTCTATTTATCTCTCTTAGCCCTCAATCTTGGGCCAAATGATGAGGTTATTACCGCTTCCTTCACCTTCTTTGCCACGGCGGAAGTCATTACCTTGACGGGGGCGAAACCTGTTTTTGTTGATATTGACCCTGCCACTTTTAATCTAGATCCCCAATTAATCGAAGCAGCTATTACACCCCAAACGAAAGCAATTATTCCCGTTCATCTCTTTGGACAGCCGGTGAATATGACCGAGGTTATGGCGATCGCCGAAAAATATAATCTGGCCGTTATTGAAGACTGTGCCCAGGCAACGGGGGCCGAATGGCAAGGAAAAAGGGTCGGTAGTTGGGGAAAAACGGGGGCCTTTAGCTTTTTTCCCACCAAAAATCTAGGTGGCTGTGGTGATGGTGGGGCCGTAACCTGTCAAGATCCCGATCTGGCCGCCAACATTCGGATGCTCAAAGAACATGGCAGTCGTCAACGCTATTACCATGAAGCGATCGGCATTAATAGTCGATTGGATGCCCTACAAGCTGCCATTTTAAAAATTAAACTTAAACACTTAGAAGACTGGAACCAACAACGCCGCGACTTAGCCAAACGCTATACTGAGCTACTTCAACCCCTCCCCAATCTCATTTTACCGAGGGAAATTAGCGGCGGTAAGCACGTTTGGAATCAATATACCATTCGCGTTATAGATGATGGAACAGAAACACGCTCAAAGCGAGATCGGCTAAGGGACAAGCTACAAGCAGACGGAGTGATCTCAATGGTTTATTATCCCATCCCCCTTCATCTCCAACCCATTTATCAGCCTTTAGGTTATCAAGTCGGATCTTTGCCCCATACGGAACAGGTTGCTAAAGAAGTTTTATCTTTACCCCTCTTTCCAGGTATGACAGTCGCAGAACAAATCCAAGTTGTGTATGCTCTCAAGGAAAACTTGTAACAGTTCTGACACAAAAAATCAAGGGGTTATCTATTCGGTGTAAATTCATAGAATAGGTGTGTTTATTTTGCCTGTAATGACCAGCCAAAACCCTAGAGTTTATTGGATTCTCCCTTTATTGATTGTGGGGGCATATCTCGGCAACTACTTTACACTATCTCTGTTTTTTGGTGTGAATTTTATCTTCGGCAGCATTTTTGTGCTGTTGATCGTTTATTACTATGGACTATTTTGGGGTGTTCTGAGTGCTTGTATCGCCGGTAGTTATACCGTCATCCTGTGGCAACATCCCTATGCCATGATTGCAATTATTGGGGAAGCTTTGTTCATTGCCTGGCAACTACGCCGAAGTCGAGGAAATTTAGTTTTATTAGATGCTTTTTATTGGCTGTTGATAGGAATGCCCTTCATTTTTGTATCCTATCATTGGGGACTAAGAATGTCTTTTTTAGCCACAGAGCTAGTCGTTTTTAAACAAGCTGTTAATGGTATTTTTAATGCTTTAATGGCTAATTTTATTATCCTCACCCTCATCGTCCTCTATCCCCGCTATTTTGAGGGAAATCAGCATAAACTCTCCTTTGAGCAGAGTCTTTTTAATGTCTTGGTTGCTTTTGTATTTTTCCCACTTCTATTGATCACCATTCTTCAGGGAAAGCAGGCATTTATATCGATGGAACAGGAAATGACCACCGCTTTAAATACCTTGGGAACTCCGATTAAGAGTAATCTCCAAGTTTGGTATCAGGATCAAGTTCAAGGAATGATTGCCCTTGCAGGAAGCATTGAACCGTTGTTGCCTGCACTCAATCAGCAACCCCTCATTCGTCAAGATCCAGATTATTTAATGGCGGCCATGCTGACCCAAAGTTTCCAAAAAGCTTTTCCTCCTTACTCCAGAATTTATATCGCTAATGAACAAAAAAATATTGTGATCAGTGCGCCGCCTATATCGGAAAATCACAAAAGTCAGTTGGCGGCTGAACATACTGAGATTTTAGAATTAATTGAGCAATTTCAACATTTTTATCATCTTCAGCCCCAGGTATCTGATATTCATCAAGATGAAATTACAACGACCCCTCATTTAGGTCTTTTTGTGCCATTACTAGAGCATAATCAATTTCGGGGATTGGTTTATGGTTCTCTCAATATTAATCAAGCTAATGCCTTTCTCAGTCTCAATTCTCAACAGCACAACCTCTCAATATTCTTATTAGATCAACAACAGCGTGTCATCGCTAGTAACCAACTAGAAATTTCTGTCATGCAAACCATGAATTTAGGTAAGGACGGAAAAATGCGCTTAATTCGTGAGGGAATATTCCATTGGCTACCAAACGAAAAAATCTCACCCATGCTGCAATGGCAAAAGTCCTATTACTATAGTCTGATTCCCCTCGGTGATCAGATTCCTTGGCAATTAGTGATTCGGATTTCCGCCGCTCCAGAAATACAGGAACTCCAAAGTCTTTATCTAAAAAATTTACTGACCCTTTTATTGTTAACTGGATTAGGATTAGGGGTGGCTAAGTATGTTAGCTATTGGGTTGCCTATTCTCTCCTACAACTTGCTCAATTAACAACTGATATTCCTCAAAAAATTCTGGATCAAGAACAAAACCCGTCATTACCCCACAGTCCTATTAAGGAGATTGCGGTTCTCTCTAGCAATTTTGATGAGATGATTCAAGTTTTAAACAGACAATTTCGCCAAATTTTAGAGGCTCGTAATACCTTAGAAGAACGGGTTGAAGCCAGAACACAAGAATTGTTGACGCTCAATGATGATCTAGCGAAAGAAGTTATGACTCGTTTAGAGATCACTAAAAATTTGCGAGAGAGTGAGGAACGTTACCAGTTAGCAATATCTGGAACCAATGATGGTATCTGGGACTGGAATCTTGACACAGATGAGGTTTATTATTCTCCTGTTTGGATGAAAATTCTTGGTTATGCTGCTAATGATTTACCGTCTTTGTTATCAACCTGGTTAGAACGTTTACATCCCAATGAATTACCCATCACTCAATATTTAGTGCAGCAACACCTAGCGGGGGAAACAGAGCTCTATGAACAAATCTATCGTCTCAAACATCGAGAGGGCTATTATTTATGGATTGAAGCGAAAGGAAAATGTTTACGAGATGAAAATGGCAGACCCTATCGCATGGTAGGAACGATTACGGATATTACGGCTAAGAAGAAAGCAGAAGAAGAACTGAGAATGGCGAAAGAAGTAGCCGAGATTGCCAATCGGACGAAGAGTGAATTTTTAGCGAATATGAGTCATGAAATTCGCACTCCGATGAATGCCATTCTGGGTTTTTGTGAGCTACTTCAGGGGATTACCACTGACTCCCGTTCCCAGGGATACCTAGCGGCAATTACTTCCAGTGGAAAAACTTTGATGTCCTTGATTAATGATATTCTTGATTTATCAAAGATTGAAGCTGGAAAACTAGAACTCAATTATGAAGAGGTTAATCTTTATCAACTTATTCAGGAAATTGAACAGATTTTTTCAGAAAAAGCGAGGGAAAAGAATATTCAATTACAAAGCCTTCTAATGCCTCCCTTACCGGAAAAGATTATTTTTGATGAGGTGCGGTTGCGCCAAATCCTGTTTAATGTGGTTGGTAATGCGATTAAGTTTACGGAAGAGGGCTATGTTAAGGTTCAGATGACGAGTATTCCCCTGACGGCTGATAAAATTCAATTAATCATTATGGTGGAAGATACTGGCATTGGCATTGCCCAGGATAATCAGAGCCGAGTGTTTGATGTCTTTACTCAAAGTGAGGGACAGAGTACACGTAAGTACGGGGGAACAGGCTTAGGATTAACTATTACTCGCCGTCTGACGGAAATATTAAGGGGAAGGATTGAGCTTAAGAGTGAGCTAGGCAAAGGAAGCACTTTTCGTTTTATTTTCCCCTCTGTACTCGTAGAAACGAAACCGCTTCAGACAGTCTCGTCACGTTTGGAAATGTTAGATAGTGATTTAAACCAATTTGCTCCAGCCACGATCCTGGTGGTGGATGATGTCAAGTCGAATCGGGATCTCATCCGTAGTTATTTCCAAAGTACAGAACATCGTATTATCGAAGCAGCGGATGGTATGGAAGCGATCGCCCTAGCCAAAGACTACCATCCTGACCTCATTATTATGGATTGGTTGATGCCCAAGTTAGACGGGAAAGAGGCAACGATTTGGTTACGGAATGAGCCAGCAACAAGTAACATTCCTATTATTATTTTGACCGCAGCTTTTCTCAGTGATGCGCGATCGCAATTAGAAAACTATTGTCAGGGCTTTCTTGCCAAACCTTTGGTCAGGGCTGATTTAGTTAAAATATTAAAGACGCTACTCCCGCCACGTCAGCAAATTCCATCACCTTTGCTCCTCTCCCCGCCAGAACCGCTTGCATTAGCAGAGGGTAGTCTATTTGAAGAAACCCAAGAAAATTTTCTGGAATTAATTGGACGGTTAACGGAAATAGAGCAAGATGTATGGGAGAAGCTGCGCCATACCATGATTATGAAAGAATTGCGTCGATTTGTTCAACAATTGCAAGCTCTAGGTCAACAATATCCCTCTGTAATCTTGCTAGACTACATTAACCGCTTAGATACACAAATTCAGAATTTTGATGGTAATAATCTCCCCAACACAGTACAGTCGTTCCCTTCGGTGCGACAATCTTTGCAAGCTCAGTTAAGCCGATTAGAATAACATCCAGTAATACGAATTCCTGTACTCAACCGTTTTGTAATCTTACACTCCCTTTTACTCAGATGAAGCCTTTCCAGCCGGAATCCTATTTGATTTTAGTCGTGGATGATGTCACTAAAAACTTACAGTTGGTGATGGAAATCCTCGAACAATTCGGCTATTCGACAACCTTTGCTTTGGGAGGACAACAGGCATTAGATCGACTAAAAACCCTAAAACCAGATTTAATTTTACTGGATCTGATGATGCCAGGGATTAATGGATTAGAAGTTTGTGAGATTCTTAAGGCTGATTCAAGATTAAAGGATATTCCTGTGATTTTTTTAACAGCCAGTAATGAACGCGATCACCTTATTCAGGCCTTTGAAAAGGGGGCGATCGACTATGTCACTAAACCCTTCCATTCGCCGGAACTTTTAGCTAGGGTTAAAACCCATCTTTCTCTTAAGCAGGCCCAGGATGAACTCAAGGCCGCCTATGAATCTTTAGAACAATTAGTGGTGATCGATCCGTTGACGGAGATCGCTAATCGTCGGGCAATTTTTGCCTTTGGAGAGCAGGAATTCCAACGAGCTAAACGCTACCATAACTGTTTTGCAGTGATGATGATTGATTTGGATTATTTTAAGAAGGTTAATGATACCTACGGGCATTTCTGTGGTGATCAGTGTCTAAAATTAGTCGCTAAAACCCTCAGCCAAAGTATGCGAGAGGTGGATCAGTTGGGACGCTTTGGTGGCGAAGAATTCACAGCTATTTTACCTGAAACTAGTTTAATGGAGGCAGTTAAGTTAGCAGAAAGATTACGACAGAGTATTGCAACCCTTTGTCCGGTAGTAGATAATCAAACGATGAATCTTTCCATTAGCATTGGAGTGACAACTTATCAGCGAGCAGATGAGAGTGTCAATGATGTTTTCCGACGGGCCGACAAGTTTCTTTTTCAAGCCAAAGAGCAGGGCAGAAATCAGGTCGTTGGAGCGTAAAATGAGGCGAATTATCTCGGTTTTGAAACGAGTCGTTGGGATCACGATTCTTAGCTTCCATAGTTTACTTTTCCTTAGTCCTAGCGATGCGTCCGATTGGACAACTATACAACAACGGGGAAAATTGCTGATTGGGGTTAAAGCCGATAGTCGTCCCCTAGGATTTCAAGATGCCCAGGGAAAGTTACAGGGATTAGAAATTGATATTGCTCGACAATTAGCTCAGGAATTATTCGGGAGTCCAGAGGCTGTCGTTTTAGAACCGCTCAAAAATCAAGATCGCCTACCAGCTATTTTAGATGACCGTCTGGATCTGGTGATTGCTAAGGTGACAGTTACGTCTGGGCGATCGCGGTTGGTAGATTTTAGTTCTTATTACTATATGGATGGCACTGGTCTGATTACCCTTCAGCCGACGATACAACATTTAAGCGATTTAACCACTAAGACGATCGCCGTGTTGAATCATTCCAGTACTATTGCTGTGATTAGAGCCGCTCTACCGAAGGCCCATTTAGTGGGGGTTTCCTCCTATCAAGAAGCTCAAAGCAAACTAGAAACGGGACAGGTTGATGCTTTTGCGGCAGATAATAGTCTTTTAGCGGGCTGGGTGCAGGAATTTCCCAAGTATCATCAACTTCCTGAGCGACTTTCAGGCGATGCCTTAGCCATTGTGATGCCCAAGGGTTTACAGTACGAAGAGTTGCGACAAAAGGTCAATACGGCGATCGCGAGTTGGCGGACTTCTGGCTGGTTACGGGAACGGATTCGCTACTGGAAATTACCGGAATGACAAACATTCTAAGAAGCTTCATTCAGATTAGGATAATTAGCAACTTTTAGAAAATTTTTAAGCAATTTTGAGGTTCTGAAATTGTGCCATAAAAGCTCGATCAATGTGGTCTTTCCATTGCCAGAATAAGGGGTGTTGGCCTGCTAAATTTCCCCAAGTCGCGATCGCATTTTGATCGCCGGTGCCGATTAAACTTAAATAATACTTTTGAGGAAAATAGGGTTTTAAGACTTGACCCTGTAAAGAACGGCATAAATTTTCAAATAAAGGCTGGCCTTGACGAACAGCAAAAACTCCGGCTTTTGGTCGTGGATAGTTTTTAACGGTGGCCACATCACCCGCCGCAAAAATTCGAGGATGGGAAATCGATTCTAGGGTCGGAGCTACTAACACAAATCCCCTTTCATCGGTTTGTAATCCTGATTGAGCCAGCCAGGGAGCGGCAGTTGCCTGAGTCACCCAGAAAATGACTTCGGCGGATAATTGTAAACCAGATTGACAGGATAATTGATAGTCGTTTCTTGCTGTTTTGGTAATGGCTTGAATACTCTCTAAATAGTGAATATTAATTCCTTGTCTTTGTAACACTCTTTCCACTTGTTTACCCGCCCAAACATTATGATCTGGTAAAAGTCTGGGAGCACGCTGAATAAGATTAATCCCTAAATGATCTAAGGATTGATCAGCTTTTTTTAAAAGACTGTGCAAACGAGTCTGCATATTCAATGCTAATTCCACACCCCCTGCGCCACCGCCTACAATGACAATTTTTAAAGCTTGTTGAGGATGCTGTTGCATATTAGTTACTAAATTCTCCCAGACAGTTAGTAATGGGGGAATCGGTTTCGCAGGAATGACATATTCGCTACCAGCAATATTATCTAATTTTGGTGTGCTGCCAATGTCTAAAGAGAGATAATCAAAGTCGATGGGAGGTGGGTTTACACAAATGATTTGTCGCTTGCTCAAATCTAAGGCGATCGCTGTATCTAAAATGATCCGAGCCTGGGCAAATTTGGCTAAAGCTAATAAATCAATATGAGTTTCTGCAAAGCTATAAAATCCCGCTAAATAACCTGGCAACATTCCCGAATAAGGCGTTTGGATTACATTTGTAATTAAGATTAAATCCACACCCGCTAAAGGATTAAGCCCCCATTGCCGCAAGACAATCGCATGACTGTGACCACCACCAACTAAAACTAATTTTTTCACTTTTTATTATCCAATGTCAATTTTATGATATTCTGATGGTGTCTTTAATTTTAACATTTAGAGTGGTAAAGCTTTAAGTTTTTAGAAAAATTTTAGACAACATTCAAAAAACTTTACCATTTCCAGGTTCAGCTATTATAAAGAATACTCAGTTTTTAATTTATAAGATCAAAAGCATAAAAAATGAATACATACCATCTCTATGACGTGATTATTGTGGGGGCTGGCCCCGTCGGACTGGCCACAGCGATCGCCCTTTATCAACGGGGAATTACTAATATTTTAGTCATTGATCAAACCCAAGAGTTCCGACCAGTGGGACAAGGCTTAGATTTATTACCCAATGGTTTAAAAGCTCTTCGCTATATTGACGAGCAATATGAGCAAATTCGTCGCCCTTTTATGGTGAAAATGCAAGACGCAACGTTGCACAGTTATCATTTGTCCCAATCTCAATGGGAAAATTACAATGACTGGGTTTATGGTCGAGATATTGCCCAGATTTGTCAGGGTTTGTAGAGAGAGCTAAGAGGGAAGGTAAGGCTAACTTTTGAATATGCGATCTCGGTTTTTGACTGTTTAGGAAGGAGATCGCAGTTTCTTCGCTAAAAATTTAGAGAAAGTTGCGTTAAAATTAAGTAATAGCCTCTAACTTGTGAGTAGTATCTATGGTAAATTCCTCCAAGCGATCACCAACCTCTCTCGAATTACTAATCTCTGAAATTGAAGCAACTCCCAGAGAATATTGGACAGAACTACTAGACACCCTACGCCAGTTTCGGCAGAAAATTCCATCAACAACTTCACCTATTATTAACACAGAACAAGCTCAAAAAAATCAAGCTGCGATCGCTCTTTTAGATTCCTGGTTGAGTGACGATGAAGACGCTTCCGAACATCAACAAACCTGGGAGTATTTAAAAAAAGTTATGGATGAAGACCGTTTATCAGATCGCCCTCTATTTCCATGAATCGCTTAATTTTATTAGATTCGGGGCCATTGGGCATGGTGACAAATCCCAAAGCCAAAGGACTTCCCTTTGCCTGTCAACAGTGGTTGAAAATGCTTCTAAAACGAGGTGAACAATTTGCTATTCCCGAAATTGCAGATTATGAAGTCCGTCGAGAATTGCTCCGTGCAAACTTATTAGAAAGTGTACGTCGTCTCGATGATTCAAAACAAACCCTCAAATATATTCCTATTCAGACAGATGCTATGTTACTGGCAGCAAATCTTTGGGCAGAAGTCAGAAGAAAGGGACAACCAACTGCCGATCCCAAGGCGTTAGATGGAGATGTTATTCTAGCCGCTCAAGCACAAATATTGACTAATGAGATGACACAAGTAATTATTGCGACAACAAATGTTGGTCACTTGAGCCGATTGGCTACAGCCTTAAATTGGCAAGATATTGATTAATTTTGAATATGCGATCACTTTTTTTGACTGTTTATGAAGGCGATCGCTTTTTCCGTGCTATTTATAACAGCGATCGCGGTTTCTTCGCTAAAAATTTAGAAAAAGTTGCATTAAAATCAAATAATAGCCTCTAACTTGTGAGTAGTATCTGCCACGATCGCCCTTGATTGTCACTTAGGTAAATCGAAATATTCGATGATACTTTCTCTATCCTCAAATTTTTGGACAAAATAGAAAAAAAGACAACGTTTTAAACATTGTCCCTAGTGAGTTATGTGTATTGTTGTCGCTTAGTTATAAGCTTTCTTCAAGGAATTTTCAAATAGCTATTTTTGCATGAACAGGTTAGAAGGGCTGCTTAAAAGACACTTTGAATATCCCTGTAAGAAGACAAGTTTGTCAAACAAAGTTATCGAGAAAATGTTCCTGATTGCCTTGCCATTATGGCTAGATTAGTTGATTTGGACTTTAGCTCCAGTTTTAGCTTGGCTATAGCGTTTACGGAACTGAAAACCGAGGAAAGCGGCAATCAAGCTACCAATTACTACTTTGGGTTCGGCAGCACCTTTCGAGGGGACTGGACTGCTCGGTGCAGGAGGAACATCGTAGGTATAAGTCACCGTGACCGAAGCTAGAGCGGAAGTATTAAAGGTCGCAACCAAATTTCCTGAGCCGCTTGCTGTGCTAGTGCCAGTGGCATCCACATCAAATGAGACTTGACCACTACCAGAAACTACACTAGCTAAGTCGTTGAAGTAAGTATCGCTAGTATCGTAGCTGGTATTTTCACTATTTGTAGCAGATAAATCATTGACGCTGACACCAGAAGTGCCGCCAAAATCTAACGTTTTGTCGTATTTAGCGAGATTGAAGGTTTGGGAAAAAGTCGGTAGTGATACTACTAGGGCTGCACCATTAGCAACGCTATTGTTATAGAGTTTGAGTTCACTACCCAGAATGGCTGTAACAGCAGACTTTGAACTGGAACGGTTTTCAAGGCCAGCACCACCAACGATACTGCCATTTAAAGAGAAGGTGATACCCGTTAGTGTTCCTAGGGACGTATCAAATTTATTGACAGTTAAGGTTTGTGTCCAATCTGTTTCTAGGTAATCTCCTGTATTGGCACTGTAGGAGACAGAAGCTGCTTGGGCTGCATTGACACTGAAGGTAGAAAGAAGGGCGGTGGTACCGATAACGGCGAAGGCTAGGGATTTAGAAGTAGCTTTCATGGGGGGCATTTCCTTTGTTTGACTCACTAAATCCACTATCCCAGGGCCAAGTCAGCGATCGCGTTGCTCATAGGGTTCTCTTTTGTAAAACCTTGTGGTCATGGTCGGTTAGACCGTATTTGTTTGTATAACTTAGGTTATTTTTAACAACGTTCCTGAAAAGTTAGTTTTTGAAACCCTTGCTAGATAAGGCTTTGCTCAAAATAAACGTTCAAGATAATTTTTTTCCAGTCCGTCCAAACCGCTCAACGTCATCGCTAAAGTTTTACAGTCTTGCGGTCGAAAGCAGGCATTAACAATAATCTCGTTTTTTTAGAATAAGGATCAGTTGAGTCAATCGAATCTAAACCCATCGAATTTCAACCCCCTATACGAGCAACACTTAGATTTAAAAAAGAGAGATGATCATGAACACCAAAACTCGCCAAGCCAGATTTAGCAAAAATCAACTCAGTATCTTCGCGGGTTTTGCTCTCTCTTTAACCATGGGAATGCCCACCTTACATACTCTTATCGGTAGTGTCAGCCCTTTACCCGCTTGGGGTGAAACCAATCTATCTTCTCATCGCAACCCCTCGGTTCAAGCGGCTACTTCCTTACCCAAACAGATCAATCAAGAACAATGTCAACTGGATAGCACCGGCGCGACAGTGGATCTGGTTAATCTTTGCATGGGTTATATCACCTCTGCCAATGGTACTCAGACGATCGCCAATCCCTGTTGTGCTAAATTCCTGCAAGACTATCACGGCTAAATCCCAACGATTTATTTTTGGGGTTGCTAGATAGTCAATACGATTAAAAGTTATATCGCTTCAGACGGGTATGGATAAGTACATTGACAGGTAAAAAATGAGAGTCCTGATTAGCGGCGATCGCATCAGAAGAAAATAAATCAACAGAGAGAAAAAAGATAAAAAGCAGACAAATCCAACCTGGTTTGATTTAATGATAGGCACTGTTTAAAACTGTCTGGAATAGGCCGTCATGCTTCCCACCGAACAAATATTTGTGATTTTTGGTGTCCTACTATTAACCAGCGTGTTAGCGAGTAAAGCCTCTAGTCGCTTTGGGGTTCCCGCTTTGCTTTTATTTTTAATAGTAGGAATGTTAGCGGGTTCTGACGGCATTGGCAATATCGAATTTGAAGATGCGGTTATGGCAAAGTTAATTGGGGATTTTGCTTTGACCGTGATTTTATTTTCTGGGGGTCTTGATACCGAGTGGTCTAAAATTCGTCCCGTTTTATTACCAGGGTTAAGTTTGTCTTCTGTGGGAGTAGTTTTAACGATCGCCCTAGTTGGCAGCTTTAGCTGGTTTATTCTCGGCTCTTTTTCAACATTTGAGCTTGGCCCTAATGGAATTTCCTGGGGAGAAGCTCTACTATTAGGTGCGATTATTTCTTCGACGGATGCGGCGGCGGTCTTTTCGGTTTTACGGTCTAGCCCTTTTCAATTACCAGATAAATTACAGGGACTTTTAGAACTGGAATCAGGCAGTAATGATCCAATGGCTGTTTTACTTACAGTTAATATTTTAGGGATTTTAACCAGTACCCATTTTTCTTTAGGAACGTTCATTCTCGAATTATTTTTGCAACTATTGATTGCCGTTCTCTTAGGTTATGGTGGAGGATTGGCAATGGTCTGGATCATTAATCATTTAAATTTAGCTTCTCCAGGGCTTTATCCTGCGGCAACTTTAGGACTTATTTTTTTACTATCAGGAACAACCACCGTTTTACATGGAAGTGCGGTCTTAACGATTTATCTTGCAGGGATTGTGATGGGTCATCATGACTTTACCAATCGACAAGTTATTATGAGTTTTCATGATGGTTTAACCTGGCTTGTCCAAATTATTATGTGTTTAACCTTTGGATTATTAGTTGTTCCCGATGAATTACCCGCAACCGCAGCCATTTCAATTTCTATTGCTCTCTTCTTAATCTTTGTTGCTCGTCCTATTAGTGTCTTTGTCTCTTTAAGTTTTAGTGAATTTAATTGGCGAGAAAAGCTTTTTATTGCCTGGGTTGGTTTACGGGGAGCAATTCCAATGATTTTAGCGACTCTCCCTTTAACGATGAATTTATCTCAAGCTAAGGCTATTTTTAATGTTGTTTTTTTTATTGTGCTCCTTTCTATTTTTTTACAAGGTTTGACCTTGGTTCCTGTTGCCAAACGTTTAAGTCTATTTGAGAATAAGGAATCCGAACTAATTTAAGATGCGGAGGGCGATCGCCATGAGGAAAGCTGCATTATCAATAACGATACGGTGTCCTACTTTTGACCATCCGTATTCCGTCCTTTTCACGCTCATCCATGCCGGAAATTGAGATCATTACGGCTGATATTAAACAATTGGCAGGCTTGGCTGTTTTGAGTCCATCTAGTTTGACTGCTTGTATTATTTTTTGCCGAAAGTCATAGTTGTAGAGTTTTGCCATAAAATTTATCCAACAGTTTTTTTACAGTCTGTGTCCTAATTCACTTGGCGATGACTATCGTTAAATGACTCCCAGTCTTGTAATATCAGGCTTTTTAAGTAGAGAAAGCCCTAGATTTACTGCCTTCCTTTTTTCTTAAGCTCATTTATTCAGGAGAACATCATGTTTGCTAAATTAATGGATACGCTTAAACCTTTTGCGACGGGTTTGTTCCCAGATCCACCGACAGAGCCAAATTATCCGAATGAGAAATATCTTTATACGACCCAAGCCTGGGGTTCCCATCAGGAAGGCAATTATGTTATGGCCTATATTCCTCAATGTGATGTTCCCGCCGTTCCCCAGGTCGTTATTTATTTACATGGTTTTGCCTTTGGTAATCCCTACTATTATGATGCCCATATGCAGCATTTAGCTCAACAGGGTTATTATGTTTTCTTTGCAGATTATCAAAAGGATTCCTATGCCAATACCCAAACCCCAGAAGCTCCTGGTTTTGGTAATATTTCCCAACTATTGGATGCGGCTCTAGCTAGTTTTCAAACGGCGGGAGAAACCATGATTACTACCGCTAATCAAGCTGTACAAGCGGCAATGGCGATTGTTTTACCCCAAACAGAAACCCTTGATATCTATCTCTTTGGTCATTCCGTTGGTGGCTTATTTGCCTTGAGTTGGCCCTATTTTGTTGGTTCCCAAAATATTAAGGCGATCATTGCCGCAGATCCCATTCCGGGTACGGCTCAATTACCAGGGTGGTTGGTCAAAAATTTACCCAATGATGTTCCTTTTGTGAAATACCCCGTTCTTCCCCAAACAACTTGTGCTGGTTTAGATAACATTCCCGTGGCCCTGTTAATTGGAGATAGTGATCTGTTTGTTAAGGTTTCTACCTGGCAAAATCTCTGGCCAGCTCTGGCTACAAATACTAAGAAAATGTATATTTCCCAGAGTGATTATTACTATGATATTTACCGATGTGACGATCGCCGCGCTCTGATTGCCTATCATAATCAATCGGTAACTAATACTCTTCTGTACCTTCCTGAAGATTTACAGTTGGTGATCGGGGGAGCCGGTATTCAAAATAATTTGCGTTGGCGTTTTGTCTGGAGTACGTTAGATGCTGTGTTACAGGGAAATTCGGTTGAGGCTTTAACCTTTGACATGAGCACCTGGTCTAATGGCAAGGCTGTCACTGGAGTCAAAACCTGGCCCAGTTAATTCTCTTCTGTAAAGATTTGTGACGATCTGGCTCAATGACAATTTCATTCTTATATAGTTATTCAAGTTGAAAAGCTAATCTCCACTACCCAGATTAGTGACGTTAAGTGAAGTTCGTTAAATTATGAGTACCCAAGTCGCCAGTCCCGTTAATGTATCTCTTTCTCCCAGTCTACCTCCAGTAGATTCTCGCCAGCGTGTTAAACAGTTTGTTCAGGAATTGCAAGATTCTATCTGTCAGGGCTTAGAAGCTTTGGATAGGAAAGCCCAGTTTCGGGAAGATCGTTGGGAACGCCCAGAAGGAGGAGAGGGCAGAACTCGTGTGATTCGGGATGGCGATGTTTTTGAACAGGGGGGAGTTAATTTTTCAGAAGTGTGGGGTGAGACATTACCGCCTTCGATCCTAACCCAGCGTCCTGAAGCGGCGGGCCATTCTTTCTATGCAACGGGAACATCGATGGTGCTGCATCCTCGCAATCCCTATGTTCCGACGGTTCATCTCAACTATCGCTATTTTGAAGCGGGGCCGATCTGGTGGTTTGGTGGCGGCGTGGATTTAACTCCCTACTATCCCTTTGTGCAAGATGTGATTCATTTTCATCAAACCCTGAAGAAAACTTGTGATGCTCATCATCCTGAGTATTATCCGGCCTTTAAACATTGGTGTGATGAATATTTTTATCTTAAACACCGTCAGGAAGCCAGGGGGGTTGGTGGTCTCTTTTTTGACTATCAGGATCAAAGTGGCAAATTGTATTGTGGCCATCAAGCCGATGGAGTCGCTGCCCGCTATAGTCAAAAAGTTGGCCCTGTGGCTCGCAATTGGGAAGATTTATTTGCTTTTGTCCAAAGTTGCGGTCATTCTTTTTTACCGGCCTATCTTCCGATCGCTGAACAACGGCAAGAAATGGTCTATGGCGATCACGAACGAGATTTCCAACTCTACCGTCGAGGCCGTTATGTGGAGTTCAATCTAGTTTATGACCGAGGTACCATTTTTGGCTTACAAACCAATGGTCGCAGTGAGTCGATTTTAATGTCGATGCCGCCTTTGGTGCGTTGGGAATATGCCTATCAGCCCGAACCTGGAACCCCTGAGGCGGGTTTAACGGAGATTTTTCTGAAACCCCAGGATTGGATTAGCTGGAATCGTTAGTTTTTAAGATTTCTTGATTTAAACCGTCCCCCTTTTGGGGGGCTTTCTAAATTTTGATTGCCCTATTTTTTACGAGGTATTATCCATGACTAGTCAATTAGCCAGTCTGTTACGAGAAGGGACTAAAGTTTCTCATACAAAGGCAGAAAATACGGCTTTTATGAAATGTTTTCTTAAAGGGGTAGTGGAAAGAGATCCCTTCCGTAAATTATTAGCGAATCTTTATTATGTTTATGGTACTTTGGAAGCAGAATTGCTCTGTTTGAAGGATCATCCAGCGATCGCGCCTATTTATTTTCCAGAGTTAAATCGTCAAGCCAATATTGTTAAGGATCTAATTTTTTACTACGGAGAAAATTGGCAGGAACAAATTAGTCCTTCTCCTGCTGGCATTGCCTATGTTGATCGTTTAGGAGAAATTGCCGACAGTCAACCGGAATTATTGATTGCCCATGCCTATACCCGTTATCTGGGGGATCTATCCGGTGGCCAAGCTTTACGCAATATTGTGCGCTCTGCCTTAGAGTTACCCGAAGGTCAAGGAACTTGTTTTTATGAATTCGAGCAAATTCCTACCATTGAAGCCAAACGAGCTTTTAAAGAACAATATCGTCACGCCTTAGATTCTATTTCGGTGTCCCCAGAAATTGCTGAACAGATTGTCGAAGAAGCTAATTTGGCCTTTTCTCTCAATCGCAATGTCATGCACGAACTGGAAGGGGCGGTTAAGGCGGCTTTGGGGGATCATCTTTTTGATCTGTTAACCCGTCAGGATAAGTCAGGTAGCACAGAGCGGGGAGCCAGCGCGATCGCAGCCGATTTAGTAACCACTTCTTAATAGTTCTCACGGAATAAGCTATTTGTCATCGACAACAGACCCAGGCAGGGGGCTTAGGCCCCTTGTAAAAAAGAATTTAAAAATAACAGGATTACCTTAACCATGCAGAATGTTTTAGCCGATCTTCAATTCGATGCTGATCTTTTACAAAAATATAACCAAGCTCTGCCCCGTTATACCAGCTATCCTCCCGCGACGGAATTGACAGACGACTTTTCCCCTACTGATGGTCAAGCCGCGATCGCTGTCTCTAATCAACGTCAAACGCCCCTATCCCTCTATTTTCATTTGCCCTTTTGTCAGAGTGCCTGTTATTTCTGTGGCTGTAATGTTATCGTTTCCAATAGTCAAAAAGCGGCGGAAAATTATTTAGAGTATTTGATTCGGGAAATTGAACAAAAAGCAGCTCTGATTGATACCAGTCGTCCTGTGGCCCAATTACACTGGGGTGGCGGAACACCAAACTATTTGAATTTAGATCAGGTAGAACGTCTGTGGCAAGCCATTAATCGTCACTTTACCTTTGCACCAGAGGCGGAAATTTCCATCGAAATTAACCCTCGTTATGTTGATAGAAATTATGTTTTTTCTCTGCGTGCCCTCGGTTTTAATCGCATTCTACCAGAGGAAAGATTGTTTGAAGTGATGGCTTGGATTAAAGAAGCCCGTTTTGAAAGTGTCAATGTGGATCTGATTTATGGCTTACCTCATCAGACCCTACAAACTTTCCGAGATACTATTCAAAAGACGATTCTCCTCGATCCCAATCGCATTGCCGTCTTCAATTTTGCCTATATTCCTTGGATCAAGGCGGTACAGAAAAATATTGCTGAAAATGCCTTACCCTCTCCTGCCGAAAAGCTCGATATTCTGAAAATGACCATCGAAGAACTGACTCGCAGTCGTTATGTTTTTATTGGTATGGATCATTTTGCTAAACCCGATGATGAGTTGGCGATCGCGCAGAAAAATAATGAATTGAAGCGTAATTTTCAGGGCTATACCACTCAACCGGATGCAGAACTAGTAGGCTTTGGACTAACCTCGATTAGTATGTTTAAGGATATTTATATCCAAAATCATAAACGTCTAAAAGACTACTATGCAGCAATAGACGCGCAGGAAATGCCGATTGAAAAAGTGATCAAGGTTAACCAAGATGATCAGATTCGTCGGGAAATTATTATGGAATTAATGTGTCATTTCCATCTAGCCTTTGACCTGATCGAAGAAAAATACGGAATTAATTTTAATGACTACTTTGCTTTAGAATTAGCTGATTTACAGTCTCTAGCGGAAGATGATCTAGTTAAAATTAGCAAAACAGAAATTAAAGTTACCCCTCGTGGCCGTCTGCTCATTCGTAATATTGTCTCTAAATTTGATATTTATCTGCGCAAAGAGCAAATTAAAAGAATGTCTAACGCTATTTAATGGAATGTCTCCATAGAGCCAGCGCAAGGTCGCCAGAGAAAGTATTTCGTGTTGTCTAGTGATTTTGTTTAAGTCTCCCTTTTTAGGGAGTTTTTTTCTTTTTTAGGGTTCAGTTGGAGCCGGCCAGATAAGTTTTTCCAATTGGTTCAAAGCTATATGGAGATCATCATTGATAATGCAATGATCAAACTCCTGACTTACGGCTAACTCCTCTTTGGCTTTACTTAAACGACGGGCGATCGCTGCTTCGGAATCCTGACCTCGTTCTCTTAAACGTTTTTCTAACTCGGCTTCTGAGGGTGGCAAAATAAAGATCAGCAAAGCTTCAGGAAAACTTTCTTTAACCTGTCTTGCTCCTAGCACCTCAATTTCTAATAAAACTTTGTGGCCCTGGGTAATTTTTTCGATCACAGCCGAGCGAGGTGTGCCGTAATAATTGCCTGCATATTCTGCCCATTCCAACAGTTGTTGCTGTTCAATCCAATCTTTAAACTGAGACTGGGAGAGAAAATAATAGGACTGGCCTTCAACTTCTCCTGGGCGCGGCTCACGGGTCGTGGCAGAAATAGAGACAAATAAATCTTTTCGATTTGCCAGTAATGCTTTGACGAGAGTGCCTTTACCTACTCCACTGGGCCCTGTTACGACAATTAATTCTCCCTTAGTCATAAATAACTCTCTTGGTTCAAGTAATTATTTCCATAGCTCAGCAGACAAATTTCTCTTGCTTGCCCCCGATATTGTAGATTAATTTCTAGATAACGTTCGGGCTTGTTTAATAATCGTTCAGCCCACTCGATCGCCACTAGCCCCAAGGGATTTTCCCGTTCATCCCAATACTGATCTAGATGAAGTCCTTCAACAGCCAGGGGATCGAGACGATAAAGATCAAGATGATAGAGGGGAATGCGACCTTCATGGTATTCATTCACCAGGGTAAAGGTCGGACTCACAATCGGTTCCCCAATCCCTAGCCCCAGACCAATGCCCTGTACTAAAGTGGTTTTGCCTGCCCCTAATTCTCCCTTGAGTAAGAGAACCGTTCCGGCGGGCAAAGATTGTCCTAGTTTTTGTCCAAAGTCTAGGGTTGCCGCCTGATCGACTAGGGAAAATTGAACAGTAGAAAAGGCCGTCATTGTGTCAATTATTCGGTTAAAACACATCCAAATCGATCGCCTTTGAACCGCCAATCTTAAGCTGTTGCAACAGAATATCCAATTGTCGCCAGACTAAGGCCGCAATAAAAATGGTAATCGGCACAGCGATCGCATAGGAAATCCAAGCATTGCCCAGAAAAATTTCAAGGCCAGAGGACAAAAAAACGCAAATTCCTAGACAAATCCCCAGGAAAGGTAACTGGAGTTCCAAATCCTTGAGGCTACTATTGGGCGTTTTAAGCCACACTTTAACTTTTTGCTTTAAGGTTGCTTCAAAGGCTAACCCACAGGTAACACCGATCCAAAGTCCAACAAATACGAGGAAGTACGGCGGTTCAGGCAAATAATACATGACTTACGATTGCGGGTGATGGGCCAGAAACCATGATATCAAATGCTTAACCCACATTCCCTAAATAAAACCCATAACCTAGAGCATCCAACACAATACAAATCAACCTAAATTGTCAAAAGTACTTCCATGCAAAGGCTTTAAGGATTACGATCTGTTGATCAGCCAAAATTATTTTCCTTTTGGTAGTATAAAATACGCTGTTATCGTACTATTGCACTTTTTTGACTGTCTATTTTTAGTACATTGCTGTCAATAATACCCATATATGCAGAATAACCTTTCCAGTTTTTCAACTTAAAAAGCGATCGCCTTTTTAAATTATCAACTAAACCTCTAAAATAGAGATAGCCAAATATTGCAGAGAGAAAGAAACTATGGCAACTACTGCCGATGATGTATGGCAACTGTTAGCAGAATTGACGGCTGCTCAAAAAGAAACCGATCGCCAACTCAAAGAATTAGGCAAACAAACTGATCGCCAACTCAAGGAATTAGGCAAACAAATTGGCGGACTCGGTGCGAAATTTGGTAGCTTTACCGAAGGTCTAGCTCTTTCTTCAATGGAAACGATTCTCAGACAACGGTTTGGCATGGAAGTCGTCAGTCCCAGTGTGAGAGTCAGTAAAGAAGGGCAACATATAGAAATTGATGTTCTCGCTTATACCAATGGTAATTTGAATACTGCCTATATTGTCGAGGTTAAAAGTCATGCAAGAGAAGATTCTATTACCCAATTAAAAAATATTTTGCAACGTTTTCGTACCTTTTTTCCTGAACACAAAGATAAACAACTCTATGGTATTTTAGCCGCCGTTGATATGTCTTCTGAATTGCGCCAAAAAACGCTAGAAGCAGGATTTTATGTTGCGCGCATTCATGATGAAGTATTTGAACTTGATACTCCTGAAAACTTTCAACCCCAAGGCTATTAATTTTTCTCGATTTAGAGACAGAAAACGATCACGTTTTTCAATTTTTACGGTATATTGAGTTAAATCTTGTTGTTTGTCTAGATTTATGAACACTCCTGATCGCCTACCGTTAAAATCACCAACCAATATTCTTTTTCGGACAGTTAAGGCCGATTTTCGTAAGTTGTTACCGATGGTGGGTAAGGCCAGCATTAATGCTGTGCTGTTGAAGTGGGAAGATTTGGCCAAAGATGGGGTAGATATAGCCGATAAATTAGGCGTTAAACAAGATGAAGGAGAATTAGCATGGTTGTGGGTATCGCGGTCTTTATTACAGGCAATTTTGCGGTTATGTAAACAACAGGAAAAGTTATTACCGTCTAGTCTGGACTTTGAGAATTTAACGGCTCGTTTAAATCAGGTTTTGGAGTCGGATAATTTGGGTCTGGATAACGAGTTTTATCAACGTCCCGATCAGCATTCTCTAACCAAAATTTTACAAAGCTGTTTTACCGAATGGTTAGCCGCGAATCAAGCTAAAGCTGAAAGTATTACGGAAATTAGTAAGCATTTTAAGCAATATTTTATTTTCAATCTTCATCAAGAAGCAAAGACAAATAGCGCGACCTATCAGCCGATTGAATGGCGTACTAAGCAATTAAATGAAAAAGCGGGAGAAACAGAAAAGGCTTGGCTCAAGTACGGGCTATGGTTACAGGAACAGGTGGATGAACCGTTGTTTGGGGTGGAAGATTTCAGCCTTCGGAAAATTTATATTCCATTACGGGCTTATGTGATACGAGAAAAGCAAAATCAGCCAAAGCATCAAGAAAAAGAATATGAGCGGGTGGTCATGGATTTACACTCGGCCATTCGGGATTGGCTCCAACAAGAAGATAAACGGGATAGTTTACGGATTATTTGCGGTGGGCCAGGTTGCGGTAAGTCTTCTTTTACTAAAATGTTGGCCGCAGAATTGTTGGAAAGAGGAGATAGGGTTTTATTGATTCCCTTGCACGAAATTGATCCAACTCAACCACAAGAGAATGCGCTAGATCAATATATCAAAAAATTTCGGATTACTCCACCAAATCCGTTAAATTCGGAACATTCACAAAATCGCTTGTTATTAATTTTTGATGGCTTAGATGAGTTGGCCATGCAGGGCAAACTAGCCACAGAAGTCGCTCGTGATTTTTTAGACAAGGTAAAGAATGATTTACGGGGTTGGAATCAAACTGGCTTAACAATCCAAGTTCTTATTAGTGGGCGTGAGTTGGTGATTCAACATTTGGGAGAGGCAA
>JAYKJI010000298.1:0-18601 GCA_035285405.1 Snowella sp.
TTTTAACCTATTTTCCTGCATTCTAGCTGTTCTTAATTTGGCTACTATCTTTTCTCCGTAAGGGTTTCAGCTTTTTTCAGCAAGCCCTAATTAATTCGAGACGATTGCGGGAATTGGCAATCATAAAAATGCCGACGGTACAGTTCGGAAATAAGGGTTTTGCCAGGGTGGAAATGGTGGCACAGGCTTCTTCGACGGTCAAGCAGGATTGCAAAAAGTCGCTAATTTCTCCGACTAATTGCATTTCTTGATTTTTTTGTCGTAGTTTTTCAACACTAGACTCTAGTTGGTGATTAATCGTCTGCATTTTTTCTTCGGCAAGTTTGCGATCGGTAATATCTAGAATTAACCCGATCGAACGTATGGCTTGTCTCGACTCATCGTGAACTGCTTTTCCTTTACCCAAAAGCCAATGAACAGATCCATCTGGCCACACCACACGATATTCAGCCTCATAATCGATTTTGCCTTCTAAGGAATCAGCAAAGTGTTGGGCTACCCGATCGCGATCTTCAGGGTGAATGCCTTTTTTCCAGGCTTCAACACTCGGCTCAGTCGTGTCAGGGGCCAAGCCAAATAACGTGAAATGATTGTCGTTCCAAATGGTCTTTTGAGTCAGTAAATCCAAATCCCAAAAACCAATATGGGTAACATCCAGGGCGAGGCGGAGTTGTTCTTCTCTTTGACGCAGGGATTCTTCAATGTTTTTGCGATCGCTAATTTCTAGGACGATTTTGCCGACGGCCGATACTTCCTGGGTTTCTCCAAAAATGGGAAAGAAAGAGACTAACCAATGACGTAAAACATCGGGTTGACTGGGGATTGTCCCTGAAATTTCTAGCTTATCAATCGCTTTTCCCGTTTCGATGACGCTTTGGAGAGCAGGCACCAGATCAATGGCAATATTAGGGATAATTTCGCTACAGGTTTTTCCCATATGATCGGCGATCGATAAACCGTGAATATCTGCTAGGGCCTGATTGATCTGAAGATAGGAAAGGTTTCGGTCATGAATACATAGACCAATATGGGCAGAAGAAGCTGCATTAAAAAAGCCGTTGAAAAGTTGCTCTCGTTGTAATAATTCTCGTTGTAATTTCTCCTTTTGTCTTAATTCTTCTTGTAAGCGTTTATTGGCTTGGGTCAGTTCTGCGGTTCCTGCGGCAATTCGTTGCTCTAATTCTTGATTTAATTCTTCCAGTTTTGCTTCTGCTTGTTTACGAGCCGTGATGTCTTGTTGAACTGCCACTAAAACATCGCCAAAATCGGGATGATTAAAAACCGAGGTTGTGGCACTACACCAAAAAGAAGTCCCGTCTTTTTTGATATTCTGGACTTCGTAGGTATGTTCTCCCTTTTCTAATACTGCCGTCCGAATGGTTTGGTTCACTTCTTCGGGGGTTATTTTTTCGCTGGAATAGTTAACAATGGAAACGTGTTGGCCCTCCAGTTCCTGGGAGTTATAACCAAACATCTGTTCAAATTTGGGATTAGCATAGACAATGATGCCGTTATCCGCCCTTACTAAACAAATTCCTTCAGCCATATTGCGAAGAATTACCGCTTGAAGTTTTAGGGATTTCTCGGTTTGCTGGCGATCGCGGATTTGTTGCTCTAAATTTTGGTTAATAACGTTCATTTGAGCAGGACTAGGTAAGCTCAAAGCCAAAGGCATCAACTCGATCAGGGTAATGGCCGTATAAATTGAAAGGAAAGCGGTTATTGCCTTTATCAGTCCAGATACCCAATAGGTGGGATGCCAAAGCGTCCAAATTTCCATCAGGTGGGTGGTGCCACAGGAAATGATGAAAGCACCGAATAGTAGAAAAATCCAATCAAAGGGTAAATCTTGTCGTTTTTTGACAAAGTAAACCAGAGTCAGGGGAATAGAATAATAGGCGATCGCAATTAGCGAGTCTGAGAGAAGATGTAACCAGACCAATTCAGGCTTCCAGAGATAGCAGTGTCCGTGCGGAATAAAAGTATCGGACGAAAACATCTTTGCGATAAATTCTGTCATGGCCATTGCCTAGGAACTATTCTAGCTATCTTAAGCTATTTTAAAAAAAGCGCGAAATCCTCAAAAAGACTCTTTTTCGCTAATAATTTGAAAAATTTTTTGTCCCCAACTGTTTTTTCAAATAGTTAAACAACTGTTTTTTTAAATAACCAGATGATTGTTGCCCAAAATAGAAAAACTAATGATTTTATCCTACAGGTATTTGGCGAAAATATACCACAAAACATAGTACTGTTATATGGTTCTAGAAATATTAGATTTTGTAGTAAAACTTTATATTTATAATATTTCTTAAGGCATAACCCTTGTTAACAATTAGTGGTAAAATCTTGAAAAGGGCTTTAGTTAGTATGCCAATAGCCTTTTGCAAAAGTGGATAGAGAAACGCAAAAGTGAAAAACATAATCGACTTTTAACAATTATTATGTTCCTGTTTGCCGAGGGGGAGTCATAATTTCCATTGTTCCTTGAGAAGAGGCCAAACGCTGCGATCGCTTATCACCTAACTTCTGCAAAAGTTGACTAAACGTTTGCCAACTGACAGGGTTTAAAATGATTCGATTTTCTGCCAATATTAGGTTGAGTTGTTTGCATAGCAATAACCAAAAAAAATTATATAGCAACAAAATAACCAAGCTTTTATACTACTTTTGTTAGCTTTTCTAAACTAATAGCCAATCAAATATCTCCCCTACTGTTAATACCAAATCCTCCGCAAAACTAGGCATCGGCAATCGCTCTGTTTTCTGACTTAATAACACTGTTGGCAATTTAGAAAAATAGACCAATACTGACCGTTCACTGGAATCAATCAACTAACCCAATTCACAGCCATGATTCAAACAGTTCAGAATTTTAGCCGTTACCCGTGTTTGTCGCTGCTCTGATGACAGAATTTCAATCACCCAATCAGGCACGATCGCAAAGGCATTGGCCACCGTTCCATCTGGTTTAAGCGGAATCCTTTCCCAACGAAAAACTGACACATCAGGCACAATAGAAGAACCCGCAAACGTACAGCGTAACTCTGGATAGGCGCGAGCAATTCTTATCGGTTTTAGACTAGCATTAATAACGGAAACTAATTCACCTTGAATTGTGCTATGTTCTCCCTGAGGCATTGGCTTTTGTGAACAGTGATCATTAAAATATTCCCCAGCAGGTTTAATTTCTGGTAAGGCCAGAAACTCAGTCAAACTGATGGGCTTAGTTGGAGTTTGTACCATAAAAATTGTCTTGAGAAAAACCTAGCTAACCTTTAGATTTTAACAGACTATTAGCGCGATCGCTGTTTGGTTATGGTGGCTACCATTAGCGTAACTTTCTGTTTAGAATATTTACCATTTTAATCCCTAATTTTCTTAGGCATAACGTTCAAGAAGCGATCGTATTTTTGCCGAAGCACTAATTTTAGTAAGATACCTTGTGTTAAATTGGAGAAGTATCCAGCTATCTTAACAGTGATGCTCTCTCGAACTCATACCCGTTACATTACTCGTAATCCCGATATATTGTCAGGTGAACCCATTATAGAAGGAACTCGCACTCCTGTAAGGGCGATCGTGGAGAACTGGCGATTAGGACTTAGACCAGAAGAAATCCCGCGACCTTTGCCCCATTTATCTTTAGCTCAAGTTTTTGACGCGCTTGGTTTTTATTTGGATAATCAAACTGAAATTAATGAATATATTGAACGCAATCATATCCCAGACGATTTAGTCCATCCAGCTATTACCAGCCGACTCAATCAAAAATGACTATTTTTGCGAAGGTTTACGTTGATGAAGATGTAGATGTAGATGTAGATGTAGATGTAGATGTAGATGTTCTTGTCGCTCATTTATTGGTTGCGAGAGGTTTTGACGTAGAAACGATAAGACTTGAATTTGCAAATGGTAGCATTTATGCTAGTATAGTCTACAGTGAGCCAGAGTTTCTATACGCCCCTTTTGTACCAGCAATAGAGCCTTCTACGGAGAGCTATCAAGAGTAATTGACTCCCGTTCCGCTCACTGAAATCCTCAATTATCTATCTCTTTTGTTTTATTCCGTGACCGATAAATACACTAGACGGGCTACAACCGATGGATCAACAACAGCCAGATAAACAAGAAAATCAGGAGTCACACCTTTCTGAAATTGACATACTCATTCAAGACATTAATATTAGCTGCAATCCAAAAAGTAGTTACTATGGTCAGTTAGTAAAATGGAAGTCTGGTGGGGAATGGTTCTATGGTATCGGGCTGTCTGACAAGGCTGTCTTCGACACAAGAAATTTAAAAATTCGGCAGGATAATGCTAAAAAAGGCGCTGGTTTGCCAATCTTCATCGTCAGGTCTTATCGCTCTTTCTTTAGTCAGTTTGAAGTCATTGAACGGTTAAAATATACCTTACATTATATTGATAGTAAGGGAAATTCCGCCGAGTTTTCTCCAGCGACATGGAATGGAGAATATAATGAAGATAATTGGAATGATGAGCATTTATCTAGATTCATCTCTAACAATGAAGTCATTTCTTATAAAAGACATCAGTTGAAAGGGGACATCCACAAACAAAAGTCACTGAGTGCTTTTTTGGACACAAATAATCCAGATAATTCTAGCCTAAGCATTACTGATTTTTATAAGGTATCCAAAACACCTAAACTAGTTCAAAGGCTATTAAATGACTGGCGATATTGGCTATTCCCTTTGCTTTTAATCGGTTTTTTGGTGTCATTCGCGATTAACTACCATTGGGTTTCAGTGGGTTTAATTTTGACCGCATTTTTAATTTTTGTATTGTCTCAATTGTCTCGTTATGAATGGTCTGGTTTTCAGAATAAACGTGGTTGGGATTGGTTGGCGTTGTTGATTGTTCCTATTGTTTTAGCAGTGGCAGTTAATTTTGTCCAAAATGATGCGGCAGAAAGACAAAAGGTATCTGATTTGTCTAGAAACCAGCAACAATTAATGTTGGAATACTTTAAGAATGTCAAAGATATAGTGTTAAAGGAAAAGAAAGATATGGTGTTAAACCAAAAAGGAAGTGATCCCAGTGAGAAAACTAATCAAGAAGCCTTAAGTCCTCAAGCTAAGAAACTTATAGCATCATTCACAAAAGTACTTGTGCCTAATATTACTGGAGTTCAAAAACGTCAGGTGATAGATTTTCTTTATGATTTGGGAATGATCAAATGTGAAGGTGAGCTAGGTCAAGAGCCTTCTCGTGTCAAATCCTGTAGTGAAATAAACTTGCCTCCATCTAATAAAAAAGATCAAAAATCTTCAGGTAATTTAATTAATTTAAGTGAGGTAAACTTTGAAAATGTCGATCTTCATGAGATGCAATTGCCTAACCTTTATCTGCCAAAGGTCAATTTAAACGGAGCTAACTTTACTAAAACTAATTTGGATGGGGCCGATTTGAAGGATTCATCATTGAATAAGGCAAAGTTTGACTGGGCAAGGTTCAAAGGTGCTACTTTTGTTGCTAACGAAAACTTCAATGATTATCCTTCGCAAGGAAACAATGACTGGCTAGGGTTCTTTACATTTCCCTTTAACAAGCAGCAAGTGAAATGCGATTCACCAAAATTTCTACAAGCAATTCAATCCTATCAAGGTCAGGTGAGAGATACAATAATTGAAGAGGGAAACAATATCCTTAGTATTAAAGACTATCCTCCTGACCCTAACTCTGAACATGAACAAAAAACTGTGGTTTTCTCTACACAACCTGGCTATAAAGAATATAAAACCTGTTTTTCACACCTAAATTTGGAAAATCTCTATTTTGGAAAAACTGATTTTCGTGAATTCAATTTGAGTGGAACAAGCTTTAAAAACTCTTACCTTGTTGATGTAGACTTAAGGGGCGCAAATTTAGTGGGTACAAACTTGGAAGGAGCTTATCTGAAGAATATTAAAATCGATAATAAAGACGAAGAAAAGCTTGACGAGAAGACTAAATTAGTGATTAAGCTTTTTAATAGTAGCGATCCATCAGAAGTAATTATTAGTGAACTTAAAAAAAATAAAGGTTTAATAGATTTAACTAATTTGGACTTATCAACACTTAAAATCTCAGGTAAAACAGCCGAGGAAAAGAAAGAACTCAAAGGTCTTGATTTAGAAAAAACCCGTCTTATAAAATCCACGTTAGAAAATCTTGACATGGGCTGCGGTAATAGCCAGGGGGAATGCAAAGCCGCTGACTTGGGAGATGTAGACTTAAGAGAGGCAACTCTTAAAAACATAAATTTGACGGGGGCTAATTTGCGTAGTGCATTGTTGATGAAGGTCAAGATGGAGCACGTAATACTACACGATGCTGATTTATTCACTGCCAAGTTAACTAGTGCAGTAATAAGTGACACGGATTTTAAAAAGGCTGATTTAAATAGTGTTACATTGAAAGGAGCAACACTTAAGAATGGAGATAGTTCGTTTGCTGATTTTTCTTCAGTTATTTTATCAGGGGCTACCTTAAATCGCGTTAATCTATCAAATGCCAAGTTAAATAACGCTAATCTATCAGGGGCTACCTTAAATGACGTTAATCTATCAAAGGCCGAGTTAAATAACGCTGATCTATCAGGGGCTACCTTAAATCGCGTTAATCTATCAAATGCCAAGTTAAATAACGCTGATCTATCAAATGCCAATTTAGCTCAAGCTAACTTATACGGAGCTGATCTATCAAAGACAAAAAATCTGGATCAAGTGGACTCTTTTAAAGGTTCTTCTTACTGCGATACATCGAGCAACAATAATGATAGGTCACCAATCACGAAATTCCCCAAAAAGTTTAATCCCAAAGATAAAGGAATGGTGGTATCATGCCAACCTCCCAAATCTTAGTTCAATCCTTTACCAATCCCAATTTCAGGAGCTTATGACTATGATTACCCTTACTGTTGAAAAACGGTTAATTAATGTATTGAAACTTGCTCAAAAAGCTCATATATCTCTTCTTCTGCTGGTTCTAATGCTTGTTGTGAGTGCTAATACAAGAAAGGTCTTTGCCGAGGGTGGATGTGTTTACAACGGATATTGGTATCCAGAAGGGGCTGTCATAGGGGCCTATCAATGCCAATATGGTCGTTGGGTTCGCATTAGATAGTCATCAAAGACAGATTGAACTGTACAAATTATTAATATTCCACAGCAAAACTTCGTTGAATGTTATCTAACATTTTTGTTTTCAGTAATTTATCTTAAATTATGGTATTGTTTAATTTACTTTGTTTGTGCCGAGGTCTTACTTAATGAAACCAACTTTTTTAATCTTCCCGATATTGTTTGTGACACTTTTTAGTTCTATCTGTTTGTCGGAAACACAACAAAAAAATTCATATCAACCAACACAAGAACGAACGCCAAAATCACAAGACGCGCAAACAAGGTTTTGTAAATACAAGGGAACTGACTACCAGCCTGGTCAGACCTACAACAGTACCGATGGAAAAATATATGAGTGCAACGAGCAGGGGCAGTGGAAAGAACGGAAGAGTTAAAGCAGCATTTTGGGACAAAATTCTTCATTTAAAATTACCTCCTCGCTAACGGGATAGTGCAAAGTTCTAGGAAAATCAACGAGCTTACTAGGGTTTCAGCCCTTTATGCCCTTCAGTCCTCTTCGAGACTCACAATCGCTGAAAAGCTTTTAAAGCAATGCTTTTAGGCATTTTGTTAAATGTCTGACAGAGAACTTCGTACTTACTAGTCGCCAATCTTTATCATTAATAAAAATTGCAAGCTTGGGATTGAAGCCAACGACGAAAATCTCTCAACGTTTTGGTCTCCCCATCCCGCAAACATTGCTGCATAAAACCCGATAACTCACTAACCCTTAACCAAGTAAAAGACTGACTATAATCCGAAACTTGATAAACCCGATTGTCTCCATCCCAAATAAAAGCCGTTAAAGTATAACCATTATATCGCCAAATTTCAGGTACTTCCAACGCTCCATAAATTGATAACTTATCAAGGGAACTACTCGTTACATCAATTTCTAACACTAAATCGGGAACAGGATCAACCCCAATCTCAATATTTTGCTTATTTCTGACCCGAAACTCATTTTGAATATAAAAACAAGAATCAGGTTCCACTCCTTTTTTCAAACTATCCACCTTTAACGTCAAAGAGCCTAGACTTTTTATCTCTAACTCTAATTCATCAATAATCGTATAAATTAGACGCTCAATAAAACGATTACTATGTTCATGTTTGCCGAGGGGAGTCATAATTTCCATGGTTCCTTGAGAATAGGCCAAACGCTGCGATCGCTTATCACCTAACTCCTGTAAAAGTTGATTAAACGTTTCCCAACTAACAGGGTTTAAAATGACTCGATTTTCTGCCAAGATAGGTTGAGTTGCTTGCATAACAATAGCCAAAAAAATTATTTAGCGACAAAACAATCAAGCTTTTGCACCACTTCTTTTCGCATTTCTAAACTAATAGCCAATCAAATATCTCCCCTACTGTTAATCCCAAATCCTCTGCAAAACTAGGCATCGGCAATCGCTCTGTTTTCTGACTTAATAACACTGTTGGCAATTTAGAAAAATAGACCAACACCGACCGTTCACTGGGATCAATCAACCAACCCAATTCACAGCCATGATTCAAACAGTTGAGAATTTTAGCCGTTACCCGTGTTTGTCGCTGCTCTGGTGACAGAATTTCAATCACCCAATCAGGAGCGATCGCAAAAGCATTAGCCACCGTTCCATCTGGTTTACGCGGAATTCTTTCCCAACGAAAAACCGACACATCCGGAACAATAGAAGAACCAGCAAAGGTACAGCGTAACTCTGGATAGGCACGGGCAATTCTTCTCAATTTTAGACTAGCATTAATCACAGAAACTAATTCACCTTGAATTGTGCTATGTTCTCCCTGGGGTATCGGCTTTTGTGAACAGTGATCATTAAAATATTCCCTAGCAGGTTTAATTTCTGGTAAGGCCAGAAACTCAGTCAAACTGATGGGCTTAGTTGGAGTTTGTACCATGACAATTCTCTTTAGAAAAACCTAGTTAGTCTTTCAGTTATCTTCTGCTATCAAGGCGATCGCAGTTTAACCTAAGCACTAAAGTATTTAGCGACAGGATGATAGGCAATAATCGCCGTTGTGGATTGTTCGGGATAAACCTGCTCACTTTCATCCATAAATAAACCAATGCGATCGCTTTTTAAGAGGTCTAATTGCTTATATTGATCCTGCATATTCGGACAAGCAGGATAACCAAAACTATAACGAGAACCTTGATAACGTTGTTGCAAAATATCTCGAATATTGTCAGGTTCCTGCACCCCAAAACCCAGTTCCCGACGAATTAAAGCATGAGTCCATTCGGCCAAAGCCTCCGCCATTTGTACCGCCATCCCGTGATAGTAAAGATAATCCGTATATTCATTACCATCAAATAAGGTTTTAGCGTAGGCTGTGGCCACTTCTCCCACCGTTACCGCTTGCATCGGGAACACATCCGTAATGCCTGATTCTTTGGGCGCGAAAAAGTCCGCAATACAAAGCCGACGACCCGATTTTTGACGGGGAAAATTAAAGGTGACAATGGGGGCTAAATCGGCGGGAATTTTTCCCTGATTCTGGGCAACAATTTCGGGATCATAGATATACAGAGAATTGCCTTCCGATTGACAGGGAAAATAACCATAAACCACCGTTGGATGCAGCAAATCTTCGGCTAGGACTTTGGCTTTCCATTTCGCTAAAATCGGATGAACCGTTTCCTCTAAAAAGCGATCATATTCTTCACGAGATTTGTCTTTAGGTTTACGGAATTGCCACTGACCGACAAATAAAGCCTGTAAATCCAGATACTTGAAAACATCCTCTACGGCAATATCACTGGGGTGCAGAATTTTCGTTCCCCAGAAAGGGGGTGTGGGTCGCTCAATATTAATTTCTACGGCTTCAGAACGTTGGGTATCAATCACTTGAGGTTCCGCAGAAGCATCCGTCGCATCAATCAACTTTTCATCCTCAATGCCAAAGTTTGTTTTTTGACCATTATCCTGAGCTTTACCCCTGCCATTTTCCTCGGCATAATCTCCTAAAAAGCCTTGCAGATCATCCCAAAAATTTTGGCTTTTAGCAGGCATTAATTTGTCCATGAAATGCAAATCGGAAAAAGCATCTTTGCCATAGACAACCTGACCTTGATAGGTATTTTGGCAGTCTTCATAGACAAATTTAGGCGTTAACGCGGCTCCTCCTAAAATAACAGGAACAGTAATTCCTTCCTGATTGAAAACCTCTAAATTCTCCTTCATAAAGGCAGTGGATTTAACCAATAAACCACTCATGGCAATACAGTCGGGATTATGTTCTCGATAGGCTTCAATGATATTTTCCACAGGTTGCTTGATACCTAAATTAACCACCTTATAACCGTTATTAGAAAGAATAATATCCACTAAGTTTTTACCAATATCGTGGACATCGCCCTTGACTGTAGCAATGACAAAAGTTCCCTTGGCATTCCCCGCACTTTCCGATTTTTCCATATAGGGTTCCAGAAAAGCGACGGCAGCTTTCATGGTTTGGGCCGATTGCAAGACAAACGGTAATTGCATTTGCCCTGAGCCAAATAATTCGCCTACGGTTTTCATACCATCTAAAAGGAAAATATTAATAATATCCAAAGGTGGATGGGTTTTTAAAGCTTCGGTTAAAGCATCTTCTAAGCCTAAACGTTCGCCATCAATAATATGTTGGGTCAAACGCTGTTCAACGGGTAAATTACTATCCCCAGAGCGATCTCGTTTAGTAGTTTTCCCTTCAAATAAAGTGGTTAATTTCGTCAAAGGATCATAGGTACAGACCTCGCCCTCAAATTGACGACGATCATAGATTAAATCCAAACAAACCTGTTGATGTTCGGGAGCAATCTTGGCCAGGGGTAAAATCTTATTGGCACTGACGATCGCCGCATCCATTCCCACCGCCATACATTCATTTAAAAAGACAGAATTAAGCACCTGACGAGCCGCAGGATTTAGCCCAAAGGAAACATTAGAAACGCCCAATAAAATGTGACAATCGGGCAATTCTTCGCGTATTTGCTTAATCGCTTCTACCGTTGCTTTACCATTTTCGCGGTCTTCTTCAATGCCAGTGGAAATAGGTAAGGCTAAAGGATCAAAAAAGATTTCTGAACTAGGGATTCCGTAGGTGATCGCCGCTTCGTAGGCCCGTTTGGCAATCTCAAATTTCTTGGTAGCCGTGCGTCCCATCCCCTCTTCATCAATAGTTCCGACTACAATTCCCGCTCCGTATTGTTTGGCAATATCCAACAATTTATAGAAGCGTTCTTCACCGTCTTCGTAGTTAGTCGAATTGAGAATACATTTCCCACCCGCCACTTTTAAACCTGCCTCCATTTTTTGCCATTCTGTTGAATCGAGCATCAAAGGTAGGGTGATATTATTGACTAAACGAGAAGCCAATTCGTGCATATCTCGCACCCCATCCCGTCCCACATAATCCACGTTCACATCTAAAATATGGGCCCCTTCTCGCACTTGAGATTTAGCGAGGGAAACCAAACTATCCCAGTCTTCAGCGTTTAATAAATCCCGACATTTTTTGGAACCACTAGCATTTAATTTTTCCCCGACAATTAGAAAAGAATTGTCTTGAATGTAGGGCTGAGTGGTATAAATTGAGGCGGCGGAAGGTTCATTATGAGGATGGCGTTCTTTCGGGGTTAAAGTCCCAGCAATATCTGCCAAAGCCTTAATATGATCAGGACGAGTGCCACAACAACCGCCAATAATTTGCACCCCTAAATCTTCAATAAAGTGCATTAACGCCATCTGTAATTCCACAGGAGTCAGCCGATAAAAGGCTTGACCACCGACATTTTCAGGTAAGCCCGCGTTGGGAATACAGGAAACAATAAAGGGCGAATGTTCCGACAAATATTTAATATGTTCCTTCATTTTGTCGGGGCCAGTGGCACAATTTAAACCCAAAATATCAATTTTATAGGGTTCCAAAATCGCTAAAGCGGCCCCAATTTCGGTTCCCACTAACATCGTTCCCATTACTTCCATTGTTACCGATACCATAATCGGCAAACGTGCTTTTTTCTCAGCAAAAACTTCTTCGATGGCATTTAAAGCGGCCTTAATTTGTAACACATCCTGACAGGTTTCCACTAATAATAAATCTACCCCGCCATCGTAAAGACCCTGCACCTGCTCAATGTAGGAATTTTTCAGCGTGTCGTAATCAATATGTCCGAGGGTCGGCAACTTCGTCCCTGGCCCCATCGAACCTGCCACAAATCGGGGTTTTTCGGGAGTCGAAAATTCCTGGGCCACACTTTTGGCTAACTCAGCCGCCGTTTTGTTGAGATAGTACGCCTTGTCCGCTAAGTCATACTCACCTAAAACAATAGAAGTCCCCCCAAAGGTATCGGTTTCCACCACATCGGCCCCTGCTGCAAAGAAGGCCCGATGCACCGTTGCCACCGCTTCAGGTTTGGTGTGTACTAAATATTCATTACAGCCTTCATACTCCGCCCCGCCAAAATCGGCTGCTGTCAAGTTTTGGACTTGCAGGTTGGTTCCCATTGCCCCATCAAACACTAATACAGGACGGTTGGGACTATTCAGGCGATCGAGGAAGGCACTTTTCATGGCGATTCAGGAGATCAATTTGGGTTATGGGCTATTATAGAGGATGTTATCGAGGTATGACTCATTATGTTAAAAATAACAGCAGTAAAAGCCTTGTCCGATTATAAACTTTTGCTTAGCTATTCCGATGGGGTAGTGTTCTAAACAGGTGGATTAAGATAAGTCATAATGAATAGACTGACTACATTCTAGAAATACGATCTACTAGTTTAGAACATTACCAAACAAGTCCCCAAATTTCAACTTTATTTTGATAAACATCGTCAACGAATTCCCAGCTATTCTACCTATCAAAATTGGTCACCCCTATTGCTTCTGGCTTCTATTGAATCAACAATTAAACAGATTGGTGCTATGGTCAAGATTAGTGGCACAATGGGGGAACGAAAAAATTCGCCAATTCAAAAATGAAGTGCATAAATTGGGATGCTTCCTTTTTTGCCTCGTTTCCGAAGAGTTTTATTTTTAAGATTTTCTATCCCTTTTTTCCCTACATGATTATATTTACTAATAATTTCTTTCGCATAATCGTAACTAATACCAATGACGATTATACTATTGTTAATCATGCACACTAACGATACTTTCTAAAATTGAGTTTCCAAATTCTTAGCCTTTTTTAATGCTCATTTGTAGAGAAAAATCTCAGTTCTTTTCCGACTAAATTATGCTCAAGCTTTTATTGGTGGCTACTCCTGTTGGAACGCTACAGTCTGGCCAGGTAGGCGGTGTAGGTATTAACTTAGGGAATATTGCCAGGGAGTTGATCGCTAGAGGTCATCACCTTCAAATTCTCGCACCGGCGGGTTCAGAAGTTCCTGATCTACCGATTAAGACGATCGCCGGTAATTTGCAACTGTCTGCCCCGAAACAAAGTCGAGAGTCAAGCATTGAAATTCCCCCCAATTCGGTTTTGGCCAATCTCTGGGAGGAAGTGCGACAAATCCAAACAGATTACGATCTCATTCTCAATTTTGCCTACGATTGGCTACCCTTTTATCTTACGCCTTTTCTACAAACCCCGGTTTTGCATTATGTGAATATGGGATCCTGGACAGTCATTATGGAAGAGGCGATCGCTAGGGTGGCCCAATTACGACCTGGAACTCTAGCCCTTCACACTCAAGCCCAAGCCCAAACCTTTCCCCAGCCAGAGGTTTTTCGAGTCCTGGGTGGCGGTATTGATCTAAGTAAGTATCAGTTTTGTGAAACGTCTCAGCCTTTTCTCGCTTGGGCGGGTCGGATTTCCCCCGAAAAAGGAATAGAAGATGCGTTTGCAGCAGCCGTAGCGACCAATCTACGCTTACAAATTTTTGGCTATATTCAAGATCCAGACTATTGGCAAACTTTACTAAAGACCTATCCCCTCGCCCAGATCGACTATCACGGTTTTTTGCCCACCCAGGAATTTCAGGCTGCCCTGGGCCAATGTCGTGCTTTGCTCATGACCCATAAATGGATTGAGGCTTTGGGACGAGTGGCCTTAGAAGCTTTGGCCTGTGGGGTTCCAGTTATTTCCTACCGTCGGGGTGGGCCGATAGAGATTATTGAGGATGGGATTTCGGGTTATTTAGTCGAGCCTGATTCTTTACCGGATCTGATTACCGCCATCCAGTCTGTCCCCACTCTTGATCGTTATACTTGTCGGCAACGGGTAGAATCCCATTTTTCTATGCAAGTTCTCGGCGATCGCCTGGAAGAATGGTTTGAAGCGATTCTCAGATGCTATCCCAGCCAGTAAACCCGCTATTTTTCAGCAATAATCCAGGTCACAATCGGCCAGTCGGGATCATTGCGAAGAGCTAACTGCTGGAGAGGATGCCAAGGAGCCTGGGGAATACCTTCAAAGCGCAGACCATCACGAATCAATAGCCAGGCTTCAAAATTGCCCCAACCTTGACAAGCCAAAATCTTAGAAAATCGTTGACTCAACAGGGCCAAGGCATCGGGGGTAAATCGCCAATAATCTTTGGGTACTAGGTGAATGGGATTAATAAAACAAGTGGTATGAACTGCAATCCCGCCAGGTCGCAATACTCGCCAACTTTCATCAATAGCCTGTTGGGGACTACCTTCAACGTGTTCTAAGACTTGATCAGACAACACAAAATCAAAGGATTCATCGGCAAAGTTCAGAGATAAAAAGTTATGCTCAGGATAATTGGCTTCGGTTAAAGTTTTTGCTTGAATACCTAATAGTTCGATTAAATTTTCTGAGTGACTAATGGATAGAATATCCCCTGCTTTTTTGGGAAGTTGTTGACCCTGGGCTTGTAAACTTGCATACATGGAATAACGAGTGATGTGGGGGCCACGTTCTAAGCCAATCAGGGATAATTTCCAGAGATTAGCCCTTAAATTTTGCCAAAAAGTTGTCATAGTTTACTCAAATTTTTAAGTTAGGAAATATTCAAATTAGCGATCGCCAAATTACCTTCGGAGGTATCAAAGGTGATAGGTAATAGTGCTTGCCAACGGCGTAAAATTTCCTGTTCCCCTGAACGATTAATATCATCTAAAACAACAGTAGCGTTAGGAGCTAGTTGGGCTTGAAAAAAGGGCAAGGCAGGAAAGCGAGCAAATTGCATCCCAGGAAGATAGGCAGGGGGCCCATCTACCAATAAGCAATCAATTTTTTGACTAGCAGAGAATTGCTGACCAATTTTTTCGGTGTCGTACCAATCTAAATTTTCCAAACTTAACTCACAGGATTTAAGGGGAGCATGAATTAAGGTGACATAGCTTTCTAGGTTTTCTTGAGCTAATCTTTCTTGTAAAAAATCTAACCAGTCTAAACTATGTTCAATGCAATAGAGATGGCCTGAAATACTATTACGCTGAAAGAGACGGGCGATATATAGAGTTGAAACCCCACCGCCACATTCCACAATTGTTAGATGACGGTAAATTAAAATCTGATTGAGAATTTTCACTAAGCCACTAGGACGCAAAGCATAGGCACTCCAAGGAAAATATTTACCTGCCAAAGGAGCTAAATAATTCACGGCGAGGACATCCTTTAAGTCCTCCACAGTAGATGAAGTCAATAAATTTTCCGCAAGGTGATTATTCATTATTTAATTAACAGAAACTTGGGCGAGGAAAATGTTTTATCTCAAACTTAATGTCGTAAATATTCTCCACCATCTAATGTAATCGTCGTACCTGTTAGAAAATCTTGTTCCAGTAAATATAGGGCCGCATCCGTCACCACTTTGGTATTGCCTGGCATTTTTAAGGGAATGCGGCGATCGGCATAATCCTGTAGATATTGTTGGGGATCAGGAACGCCTGGGGCTTCTAAAATTTGTCCCAGGGCTAAACTATTGACCGTAATTTGAGGGGCTAATTCCAGAGCCATTATTTCCGTCATATCCCATAGTCCTCTTTTGGTCAGACGATAGGCAAAATGGTCAGGTAAAGGATGGGGAATACGGGCATCATTAATATTAATAATTTTTCCCTGGCGATCGCCGATCTGTTGAGCAAAGGCTTGAGATAATTGGAAGGGGGCGCGTAAATTAATGGCAAAAATCTTATCCCACAATTCCACATCAGTTTGTAGTAGCCGATCTTCATGAAGAAAAATCGAGGCACTATTAATCAAAATATCTACCTGTCCAAACACAGATACTGCTTTAGGGATAATCGTTGCGGTTGCGGTTGCATCAGCTAAATTTGCTTGATACAAAAATACGTTCCCTCCCAGAGCTTCCACTTCCGCCTGCACTTCTAGGGCGGCTTCCTGAGAATTGCCATAGTGAAGAAAAATACTACAACCTGCCTCCGCTAAGGCTAAGACCAAGGCCCGTCCCACACGAACGCCACCTCCCGTCACTAGGGCTATTTTTGCCGTTAATTCCATAATGTTTTTTGCTAGATAATCTCAATCAGTGGAGTACTTTTCAAGGTCTATTTAATCAGACAACTGAGCTAATACTGTTCCCTAAGCTCTTAATGATTTTAACGAGAACGGATAATTTCCAAAGTAACTTCTCCGTCAAAGTCTGGAATCGGTGCTTGACACTTGGTTAAGTTGACCTTTACTTGATGGGTTTTGCCTGTCTCTAGAATTTCTGTCGCGATCGCCTCTGCCAAGCGTTCAATCATTTTAAACTTCTGATTTTTGACAATATTCTGCACGATCATGACGGCTTCTGCATAATTGAGGGTATCAGTTAATTCATCGCTATGTCCGGCCTTGGATAAATCCAGCCAAAGGGTTAAATCCACTTCAAACCACTGTCCTAAAAATTGTTCTGCCTCAAAATAGCCCGTATAGCCGTAAACTCGAATGCCTTTAACCGTTAATGTATCCATGAAGAGGTTTGTTGGTTTGCTTGAGGTTCAACGGCGATGTCGCCTGTCAATTTCCCTTCTAATGGTAGGATGGGTTTGCACAAAACGTAAACTAGTAACGAATTTTGTCCTGGTTGCTATGGCGACAACACAACCACAATTTCCTCTCACTACGGTCGGTGCGTTGGTTCGCAATCCCGAAGGTCAAGTTCTGATTGTTAAAACGACCAAATGGCGAGGAACCTGGGGAATTCCAGGCGGAAAGGTCGAGTGGGGCGAAACCCTAGAAGCCGCCGTTCAACGGGAACTTAAGGAAGAAGTGGGCTTAACTTTAACCCATATTCGCTTTGCGGTACTCCAGGAAGCTGTCAATGATCCGCAATTTTATCAGCCTGCCCATTTTGTGTTAGTGAACTACTATGCAGACAGTCTTTCCAGCGACGTTATTCCCAATGAAGAGATCGTCGAATGGCAATGGGTGACACCGGAACAGAGTTTTACCTTTCCCCTCAATTCCTTTACTCGTATTTTGATCGAAGCCTATCTCAATGAAGAATGAGGGGCTAAATACTTGCTATCTAGCTAGCTAGAAGAAAAACTACGGGTCGCAAGTGAGACGGGGTTTATAATGGGAATCAACCATGATTCAGTCTTTACCGAATGATCTCGTTAATCTGATTGCGGCGGGAGAAGTGATTGATTCCTTTGTCGCAGTAGTACGAGAATTGGTGGAAAATGCGATCGATGCAGGGGCAACTCGTCTTAAAATTTATCTTCATCCCGAACAGTGGCAAGTACAGGTAATTGATAATGGCCGGGGGATGACCCTAGAGGATTTGCAAGTCTGTGCTCTTCCCCATACCACCAGTAAAATTCAATCCTTAGAGGATTTTTTTAAAATTAATAGTCTTGGTTTTCGGGGCCAAGCTCTCCATAGTCTCAGTCAGGTGGCAGAGTTAGCGATCGCCACTCGTTCAGCCCAGGGAGAAAACACGGGTTGGCAAGCTTTTTATAATTCCCAGGGAGCCGTGCAACGGTTAGAGCCTTTGGCCCTGGCAGTGGGAACGCTGGTTACAGTGAAAAACCTATTTGTTAATCTCCCCCAACGTCGTCAGGCTTTATCGGGGCGATGCCAAGGGCACGCTGCGCGCCCGCCGCAACTAAAAGCGATTCAACAATACGTACAGGAAATGGCCCTCTGTCATCCCCAGATCACCTGGCAAATTTGGCTGAAAGAGCGTCTTTGTTTTAGCCTAAGTCCGGGCCAATCGGCGGGACAGATTTGGCCACAAATTTTGAAGGGGGTCAAAACCTCAGATCTACAACATTTTTCTAGTACGATAGAGATTCCCGATCATCCTGATCAGCCAGGGACTCTAACCCTGTGGTCTGGCTTAAGCGATCGCTGTCATCGTCATCGTCCCGACTGGGTAAAAGTAGCCCTCAATCAACGGCCCATTCATTGTCCTGAACTAGAACAAACTTTAATTAACGCCTTCCATCGCACCTTACCCCGCGATCGCTTTCCCGTTTGTTTTTTACATTTGCAGATAGAACCCGATCAAATTGACTGGAATCGTCACCCCGCCAAAACAGAAATTTATTTACAATCC
>JAYKJI010000299.1:0-6928 GCA_035285405.1 Snowella sp.
TTTTTAAAAAGATTGTTTGCTCTTAATCTCTGTGATAGCACAAAAAATCCTATCAAGGAATCGCTTAAACAAAGCTTTTTCCAACGCTAAAGTCATCTTAATGATTGCTGTCTTGCTGCAATTGCAAAAATTGCTTTTTATGGTTGGAAGAAGAGGTTAAGGGACGGTGGTGTTTTGGTTAAAGTTATGCCAACTTGTCTTTATCTAAATGCCTAAACGTTCTAAGTCTAAATGAGAGGCAATGGCGGCCAAGGTGTTCAGATCTTGACTCTTATCTGCTGGTATCTGGGGGATAATTCCTAAAATCGGTAATTGGGTAAAGTTTTCCAATAGAGAAGGTGAAGCCCAGTCTTCTAGACGTTCCTCGGCGATCGCCTCCTGGCAGTTCAGAATAATCCCTTTTAATTTGACCTTGGTTTGACGCGCTAAAGCAACCTGGGCGATCGCCTGCCCCATGGCTCCTAGTTTAACGGGAACAACCAAAACTGCTTCTAGTTTCCATAGTCCCGCTAGATCGGCCACCGTTAATTCTGCCGTCAGGGGAGATCCTAAACTGCCGAGGGATTCAACTAATACAAAAGGATGGGTTTGCTGTAATTGGGTCAGGGTTTGCCAAACCAGATCCAGGGCGATCGCTTTTCCTTCACGTTGAGCGGCGATCGGAGGAGCCACCGGCGTTTGCCATTTTTGCGGTGTAATAATATCCCAGGTCAAACAATGGCCAAACAGAGATTGATAATGTTCATCATCTCCTTTCCCCGTTTGTAACAATTTCATTAATCCTAAGGATTTACCCTCTCGGTGTTTATACCAATAGGAGGCTAAGATCGTGGTTAATGCGGTTTTGCCAACTTCCGTATCGGTTCCTGTAATCAATAATGTGTTCATTACCCTTGATAAAATCTTTACAAAATCAATTTAAGCAGCCCCATTGCTGAAAATTATATAGACTTATTTCAGATTTCAGACTTTAACTAATCGGCTATGATGAGAATTAAACAATCACTGTACAGAAAAGTGTTAATTCTGGACTGATTCAAAACGCCATGAGTTGAGGGTAAAGTATCCACTGTGAGCCTTACTGCTACTTTAACACGTCAATCGATGCTGTCATCGCTATCGGACAATAACCGTCTTCGTCTCTTTTCTGGCTCGGCTAATCCTTCTCTATCTTTAGAAGTGGCTCGCTATCTCGGTATGGACATTGGCCCGATGCTGCGAAAACGCTTTGCCGATGGAGAGCTTTACATTCAGATTCAAGAGTCAATTCGCGGGGGTGACGTATATTTAATCCAACCCTGTTGCCATCCCGTTAATGACAACTTGATGGAACTTCTAATCATGATCGATGCCTGTCGTCGTGCTTCGGCTCGTCAGATTACGGCAGTGCTTCCTTACTATGGCTATGCCAGGGCAGACCGAAAAACCGCAGGACGGGAATCGATCGCCGCTAAATTGGTGGCAAATTTGATCACTGAGGCGGGAGCCAGTCGGGTTTTAGCAATGGATCTCCATTCAGCCCAAATCCAGGGATATTTTGATATTCCTTTTGACCATGTTTATGGTTCTCCGGTGATCATCGAATATCTCCTCCGTAAACAACTCAGTGATTTAGTGGTCGTGTCACCGGACGTAGGGGGAGTCGCCAGGGCCAGAGCTTTTGCTAAAAAACTCAATGAAGCTCCTTTAGCCATTATTGATAAACGTCGTCAGTCCCATAATGTGGCCGAAGTTCTCAACCTGATTGGAGATGTCCAAGGCAAAACTGCCGTTCTAGTTGATGACATGATTGACACCGCCGGAACAATCCTGGAAGGGGCCAGACTGTTACGTCAGAATGGAGCTAGACAAGTGTATGCCTGTGCGACCCATGCGGTTTTCTCTGAACCGGCGATCGCTCGTTTGTCCAGTGGGATGTTGGAGGAAGTCATTGTCACCAATACCATTCCTATTCCCGACAATCATTACTTTCCCCAACTGATGATCCTCTCGGTAGCTAACCTATTGGGAGAAGCCATTTGGCGAATTCATGAAGAAAGTTCTGTGAGCAGTATGTTTCGCTAGGATTACTCAATATCATCCTCTCCCACCCCCTTTTTTAAGGGGGAAGTACGGGGAGCTAGCGATCAGTTATTGAAGCTCATGAACAGCATCAGCTTTAGTTGTTTTGAGTACTTTTATGCTTGTGTTCAAAATTAGGGTTTAGCTTGGGGAGTCAAGAGCTTCGCCGGTTGTTCACTGGGCTGTTCACCCGATTGTTGATCTAACATTCCCAATCGATCAAAGGGCCAGAAACGAACAAAGGCCCGTCCGACAAATTTATCCTTAGGAACAAAGCCCCAATAATGGGAATCATAGCTATTATTGCGATTGTCTCCTAACACCAAATATTGCCCCGGAGGAACTGTAACCGGCCCATAACTATATTCTGGTTTTTGAGCAATATAATTTTCCGATAAGGCTCCACCATTGACATAAACAATACCGTTTTTGACCTGAATGGTATCTCCAGGGAGTCCAATAACCCGTTTAATGAAAGCATCCTTAAAATTGCGTTCCTGTAGAGCTTTCGTAGGATTAAAAACCACAATGTCTCCCCGTTTAGGATCATGGAGATGGTAACTAATTTTTTCGATAATTAACCGATCATTAATTAAAAGAGTGGGTTCCATCGAAGAAGAAGGGATGTAGCGGGCCTCTGCAACGAAGGTACGAATTCCAAAGGCAAGGATAGCAGCCGTAACGATGGTTTTAGCGGCTTCTAACCAAGGGTTTTCTGGAGACTGTTGGCTGGTTTTAGTGGACTCTTTATCCAAGCTTGTGGTCATAGTGAGTTGATTGTAGAAGAAAAGGGGCGATCGCTGAAGGGGTTAACCGAAGGGTGTAAGGGTAACTGGGCGAAAGTTAAAGATTAAAATTACAATGAAAGCTACCGTCTTCTTAGTTTAACGAATTTAAGAAGTCTAAGAAGCTCAAGATTAGTCTAAATTTACGCTAGAGAAGACAATGATGGACACCGCCTTACCCCAATTAATCCGCCAGGCTCAAATATTATTACCCGATGGCAATTTCTTACTGGGAGATCTGTTGATCACCGAGGGAGTCATTCAGGCCATCGCCCCAGAGATTGTTGCGCCCCCGAATAGTTCCATCATAGACGCAGCCGGATTAACTTTGTTGCCAGGGGTGATTGATCCCCAAGTCCATTTTCGTGAACCAGGGTTAGAGCATAAAGAGGATCTGAGAACGGCCAGTCGAGCCTGTGCGAGGGGAGGAGTAACGGCTTTTTTAGAGATGCCCAATACAAAACCCCTGACTACGACTCAGGCAACCCTAGAGGATAAACTTCAACGGGCTGCGGCTAAGTCTTTAGTGAACTATGGTTTTTTTATTGGTGCAACGCCAGAGAATTTACCCGATCTCCGCACGGCTCATCCGACCTGTGGCATTAAGATTTTTATGGGTTCGGCTCACGGTGATCTGTTGGTTAGTGAGGAAGCAGCTTTAGAACCGATTTTTGCCGAGGGAAGTCGTTTAATTGCTGTTCATGCGGAAGACCAAGCTCGTATCATCGAAAGACGCAAATTATTTGCCGGCATCACTGATCCCGCCGTTCATTCCCAAATTCAGGATGAGGAATGTGCCCTGAATGCCACGAAGTTAGCCCTCAAATTGTCCGAAAAATATCAACGCCGTTTGCATATTCTCCATCTGTCAACGGGAATCGAGGCAACCTATTTACGCGACCATAAACCAGCTTGGGTAACAGCCGAAGTCACTCCCCAACATTTATTACTGAATACGAATGCCTATGCCGAAATTGGAACTTTAGCCCAGATGAATCCCCCTCTGCGATCGCCGGAGAATAATGACGTACTGTGGCAAGCCTTACTAGATGGTGTGATTGATTGTATTGCCACGGATCATGCTCCCCATACCCTAGCGGAAAAAGCACAGACCTATCCCCAATCTCCGTCTGGAATGCCAGGCGTGGAAACGGCGTTACCGTTAATGTTGACTCAAGCGATGCAGGGACGCTGTACGGTGGCTCAGGTGGTTAATTGGATGTCAACGGCGGTGGCTAAGGCGTACAATATTCCCAATAAAGGCTTAATTCAAGTCGGGTATGATGCGGATTTAATTCTCGTTGATTTGACTAATTATCATCCAGTTTTACGCTCTGAAGTGCAAAGTAAGTGCGGCTGGAGTTCCTTTGAAGGTTGGAGTTTAACGGGATGGCCGGTGATGACCATTGTAAACGGGGAAGTTGTTTTTAATCGTGGAGAATTTAATGATCAAGTTCGGGGCAAAGCCCTGACTTTTCATTCTTAACCATTTGATTTGGTAACAAGGGGCTTAAGCCCCTCGCCTGTAGGGTTTTAGATAACGAACTGCTTGAGCTATTTGGTTAATCGAGTTAACACCGTATTAGAGCGTTCGATAAAGCCCTTAATTCCTTCCGCATCAAAGCCTTTTTGAGCCATTAAGGCCAAATCATAGACATGCTGACAGAGATATTTGGCTAATTCTCCAGAGGGAGATTCTCCAGCCCCTTGTACAATACTGCCTTGACTTAAAGACAAAATATTTTGAATCAGAGGGTGGTTAGTATTAATTACCAAAATATGTTGCTCAGGGAAAGCCATTGCTTGTTGCTGCATCATGGCGGTCATTTCCTGTAAACGACGCATGGCTTCAGGAAGTAATACCATTGCCGGTGGAGTGGATTGGGGATCATCGGCTTTTAAGGATTCCGTGCGAATATTGACCTGGGGTTTATTGAGAGCTTTCTCAAATAATTCCTTGATTTGTTCACTACGGGATTTATTCGTCGTTGGATCAATAATTTCGTCTGCCTTATCTTTTTCCAATAAGGTTTGATCCAACTCAGAATCTACACGGGAAAACTTGACATCACTATATTCCCGTTCTAGGAAAGGAATAAAGTAATTGGTGTCGATAAAGGAATCCATGAAGAGGATTTCAATGCCCTGATTTTTATAGAGTTCAACGTAGGTAGCCTGGGTGGTTTGATCGGTGCAGTAAAAAACCCGATTTTCGTGCTTTTCCTTGTTGCGTTCTAAATAGGCTTTTAGGGTCGTATAACCTGCTTTTTCGTAGGGATTAACCTCATTTTTATCGGTGCTAACATCTTGCCAAGCATCCCCTTCATGGGTTTGCACTTCTACGGTCGGGGTTTCGGAACTGGCTGTTGCCTGATAGGTGGTGCGATAGAGTAGGAGGCTTTCAACCTGTTGTTTAAATTTGTCATCCTTGAGGGAACCAAATTTGACAAAGGTGCCGATATCTTCCCAACATTTCAGGTATTCTTCGGGGTTTTCTGTGTAGAGGGATTTGAGGCGATCGCCGACTTTTTTGGCAATATAATCAGCAATGCGTCGTACCGTCCGATGGTTGGTTAAAGCACTCCGTGAAACATTGAGGGGAATATCAGGACTATCAATCACCCCCCGTAACGGCATCAGGAATTCGGGAATAATTTCCTCGCAGTGATCACTGACAAAAACCTGATTACAGAAAAGCTTAATTTGTCCCCGTGATACATCCACATCTGGGCGCAATTTTGGGAAAAAGAGAATACCATTTAACAGGAAGGGATAGTCGGTATTGAGATGTACCCACAGCAAGGGATCTTCCTGGAAAGGATAAAGATAACGATATAGTTCGAGATAATCTTCTTTGGTTAAATTCTGGGGGGATTCTTTCCACAAGGCCCGTTGTTTGTTGAGGGTTTCGCCTTCAAAACGAATGGGCACAGACATAAAATCGGAGTAGGTTTTCACCAACTGACGGATGCGGGGAGCTTCTAAATACTCCTCTTCTTCATCCATAATGGTCAGGGTAATGGTGGTTCCAACCACCTGGCGATCGCAGTCGGTTAATTCAAATTCCGGCGAACCATCACAAGACCAGTGAACTGCCTGGGCATTGGCTTGATAGGAAAGGGTTTCAATCTCCACTTTTTTAGACACCATAAAAGCAGAGTAGAAGCCTAACCCAAAGTGACCAATTAAGTCGTTAGCGGACTTTTGATATTTGTGGATAAATTCTTCCGCACTGGAGAAAGCGACCTGGTTAATATATTTCTTAACTTCATCAGCGGTCATGCCAATACCATTGTCGGTAATGGAAAGGGTTTTATTGATTTTATCCACCACAATGCTGATCTCTGGATCGGGGACATCACCCGACTCTCCGGCATAGGCGGCCATCTTGCGCTTGGCAATGGCATCAACGGCGTTAGAAATCAATTCCCGTAGGAAAATCTCATGATCGGTATAGAGAGATTTTTTAATAATGGGAAAGATATTTTCGGTATGGATAGTAATATTACCTTTTTCGAGAACAGCCATAGGTTTTCCCACGTTATTTATAGAGTATCAAGGGCGATAGGGATGCTATCTGCTGTTTATTATCCTACGGGGTGAGAGGATTTGTCCCCAGGGAGTTTCCCCACCTGATTTGTTTCGGTTTCCCGTACTTGTGGTAAATTTAGTACGATAGATACAAGATAATCGCTAAATCCTCTTTTTAAGGGGGACTTGTCCCTGAAGTGTATCTAAAAAAACTACAGTTCCCAAAATGGACGTGGTTTAACATGGTATATTGTTACAGCCTTGAAGATAGAAGTTAGACGATGACAATACGCAAGTTTGATTGGATTGAATCTCTACTACGCGGAAAAACCTTAGACCGAGTTCCTCGCGCTCTTTGGCGACATTATCCCCAGGAGGAATATGATAGCGATCGCTTTGTGGCGGCGGTGGTTCAATTTCACCAGAATTATCCTTTTGATATAATAGGAAAGTCAATGAAAGGAGAAGATTTTAAGAAATTTATCAAAGAGCATCTAGTGCCAGAATTGTGGAAAGGGGCTGTAGTAGTAATGGATAGGCTTCGCGCCCAT
>JAYKJI010000300.1:0-3621 GCA_035285405.1 Snowella sp.
AGCGCATTTACCGTTGTGAATGTAGCTTAGAAATGGATAGAGACTTAAATGCGGCGAAAGTGTTAGCGAGTCAGGCGGTAGGCTATACCGTGTCAGCCTGTGGACAGAGTGCCGCCGACGGTTCTGGCTGAAGCAGGAAGTAAACATCAATGTGACGTAATCTGTCGCGTTTTGTCAGTTTTATGTAGCAGGAAGAACGCATTGAGGAGGGAAGAGGCTGACTGCATTCCCGCCACCACTATCACAAAGCTCGCCGCCCCCAAGAGGAACAGAAAAATGGGAGAAAATCTGGTATTGGGGGACATCATGCTGATTGTATGGGGATGAGGATCAACTATCTGCCAGGAATGCCAACATACCAAAAGTAAGTCGCCATCGGAATTAGGGTAGCTAGAGCCAACAGAACAACCACCCAGAAGGTTGCACTTTTATCATCCGTCTCTTCCGCCGTGGCAAAGGTTCCTTCCAGATTGATTTCCTGAAGGGTTGGTGGTCCTGGATCCGCTTGACCAGATAACAGAGCCGTCAATCGTTTATCCGCTTCTAAGACAGCTTGGTTATATTTGCCACCGTTTTTTAACGGGACGGCGATCGTTTCATTGGTAATACTTTCAGCCACCTCATCATTGATCAAGGATTGCGCGGTTGCTCCTCGATACAGAGCCGTTCCATTCGTGAGAGTATCAATGACGACCAACGTTTGATTCGCTTGCTCCTCTGGGGTTGGATACCAACGCTGAAATAACTTTTCCGTAAAGCCAGGCATGGTTTCGTCAAAGTCCAAACGACGAATGACCACAAAACGAACTTCCTGTCCGGTTTTCTGAGCTAACTTTTTCAAATCTCCATTAATTTTTCCTTCATTGGCCAGACTGATAGCCTCGGCTTGATCTACTAACCAGGTTGACGATCCCGCATTAACCACCGACAAGTCATAAATTCCCGTTGCCCAGACCGGCGTGATCAAAAACATCATCCCTACTAGGGCAAAAAAGAGGGAAGATAATCCAGCAGTGAGGCATTTGTGCCAACTAGCAAAGGTCAAAGGAAGTTTCATAATGGCATTAGATTCAGACGAGAAGAGCTTGCCCCCCATTATAAAATCCTTCGTTCCCTCCTGTTTAATTCTCTGGTCTGACAATATCTTCACGAAACTTCATAAATTTTTCTAAAGCTGCGACAGAATTTAACCGTCAGACTGTCCGTCCATGCTTAAAATGTAATCTTAAGTTTTGTCATAAATTTCACTCTACTAGTCAAGAGGAGAACTCAATTAAGATGGCTGAATATACCCAAGTCGTCAAAGCCTATAATGATGACCCCTTTACGGGCAATCTTTCTACCCCGATCTCAGACTCCGGCTTTACCAGAGCATTCATTGGCAATTTACCTGCCTATCGCAAAGGTTTAGCTCCTATCCTACGGGGTTTAGAAGTGGGCATGGCTCATGGCTATTTCTTGATGGGCCCCTGGACATTGCTCGGCCCCCTGCGCGATTCAGACCATGCATCTCTTGGTGGTTTGATTGGTGCTCTGGCTCTCATCCTCGTAGCAACTGCTGCGCTGAGTAGCTATGGACTAGTTTCCTTCCAAGGATCGAGTGACAGTTCTGACTCCTTACAAACCTCTGAAGGTTGGAGCCAATTTGCTGCTGGTTTCTTTGTCGGCGGTATGGGTGGCGCGTTTGTCGCTTATTTCCTCTTAGATCATTTAACGGTGGTCGATGGGATTTTCCGAGGTGGTTTTAACTAACCGCACCTTTCTTTTTAAGCAAAAGCTGTTTTTGTGTTTGCAAACCATTTAGGAGATTTTAACCATGACTGGAGCCTACGCAGCTTCCTATTTACCTTGGATCTTAATTCCCATTGTGGGCTGGTTATTTCCCGCCGTTGTGATGGGTTTACTCTTTATCCACATTGAAAGTGAAGCCTAATTTTCCTTCGACTCGGCGATCGCTTGTCGAGTTTAGATAGAAGGGACAAGAATACTCTGCCTTCGGGTAGGGTATTTTTACTTGAGTGTAGTGATTCGGGAAAATCCAGCGACCTGTTAATTCAGTGTTCTGGGACTGTCTGGTGATAGTAATTCGTCTATACCCTAGTAAGAAAAATTTGATAGAGTAAAAGTTAATCAGTGACCACAACATAATCCCTCAGCCAATGGCTGACTAAGGTGGCGGAAGTACTTCCCTACCCAAAGGGGATTAAATCCGCTAGGATATATTAGCCTTATGCTGTTTAGAAAATTTAGACAGTTATTATCATCATGAGCAATCTCCAAGAAAAAATCGAGCAAGAATTGAAACACGCCAGAGAAGTTTGCAGTGCCGACGGGTCGAATGCGGCAGAATGTGCAACCGCCTGGGATATCGTCGAAGAATTAAAAGCCGAAGCTGCTCACCAACGAGTAAGTCATCCTAAGCAAAACTCTCTTGAGAAATATTGTGCCGATAACCCAGATGCGGTGGAATGTCGTCTCTATGAAGATTAAACTTGCGGTTGTTTAACCTGGTTGATCAATCTTTGTCATTGTCCTCTTTTCTAAAGCAGTGCGGATTATTTTAAAATTTTCACTGCTTTTTGAGGCTATTGGAAAACACGCTTAAGTTTTTTGTCTATTTTTCTCCACTTTTAAATTATATATTCTTTTACTTTATGGATAAACTCTGGTTCCGTCCTTTAGTCTGGCTAGATTACCGACTGGCGGTTCTCTTTGCGGTTATCATACCCACTATTTTAATTATTTGGTCTCTCGCTAAAAGTTCGGAGGCAATTGAACGGTTACTCATCATTTATTGGCGAGTTGCCAGTCTTTTAATGATTACGATCTATTTTATGATTCCCAGTTGGCCGATCGCCTTTGTGACCGGTTTTGCTGCCAAGATTTTAATTCCCCTTTCCTTGTGGTTTTGGGTAGATCTCAATGATGAGATTAAGGATTTACCCCCCACTTTTTTAAAGTTTGTCACCACGACCTGGCGTTGGGCTATGACCATTTACTGTGGAGTGGGGGTGGTGATGATTATGCCCTTTTTATCCTGTGCTTTTGGTTCTCAAGCCCTAGAAAAGTCCTTTTGTGAAGTGTGGTTTCAAGCTCCCTGGCATTATAAAGAATTGATGCACGCGAATGCTTCTCCAGGCTTCTTAGGCTTTTTAGGAGTGCTTGGATTAACAACCTATGTTTTATATTTTCTCTATTTTCTCGTTTTTCGTTTAGGTAAACAAGGACGCTCGGCCCTCGAACAGTGAATCAGTTACCCTTAGCTATCAATCGTCTGGAACAATATACCCTGCGTCATCCTGAAGAAGTTTTACTACTATTAGTAGAACGAGAGGACGGCGAGGATTGCATTTTGGTGTTTAAGGGTTTTTCAAGTTCTTTAGTTTCTCCGACCCATTTTGATCCAGAGATTCCTTTAGTGTCTGCTGAGGATCGGATTCTCAAGGTTGATCGTTTGGCTAGTCCTTACCAACCCGATCGCCCTGAATATCTGGAAGAAAATATTAGACCTGTTGGGAAATAAAAGAGAAACAGAAAGTTTGCACAGTAAGGATTTCATCATCTCTTACCAATTAGGCAGCATTCAAATAGAAGTTCCATAAACCAGTAGAATTCAACATC
>JAYKJI010000301.1:0-8318 GCA_035285405.1 Snowella sp.
AGTTGTGGATCGCCTTTTAGACCGCTTAAGCGAAATCATCCCATCGCATGAATCTCATCTATCCCTTGCTATACAAGGGTTTTAAGTATTTTGGTAAATGTGCTACCCCCCTGAACGCTTACAAAAAAATAAATATAGAGATTGGCTTAATTGTAATTATTTTTTAATGCCTAAATGCCTACAGAAGTTAAGGTTTATTTTCCATATACGTTAAACTTTGATGATATCGTCAGTCAACCTGTCAGGTTAAACGGTGTAATTGTAGTATCAAAGGATGAATTTGCATTAAAACTTGTAGTTCCAACTTCAAAAGATAAAAATGAGAATAAGTTTCTTATAAATTCTTCTGATGGTAAAAATGATGAAATTGTCCTTACTGGTTTCTTTCCTGATGATAAAGCTACAAAATCAATCAGCGAACCATTTGGGATGACGGGTATTGTTCTCGAAAATTTCGGTATTAGAGGAAGTATTAAAAAAAACAATGGTAAAACTGAAACCGATATTACTCTGACAGCCGCCGCCAGATTTCCAAAACTTGAAAATTTATTTTTAGAGGGAAAAATTCTTTTTGAACAGACCTCACCTCGTTTGGTGGTAGTTACATTATCTGCTCAAAAACCTTTAACGATTAAACACTTTGTAGAATCCGTGATTGATGGGACATGGGATTGGGCAGATGATATCACTGATGAATTTGCTTTTCAAAGTGGAGAGATGTATTATCTCAAGCATCCTGATAAGGCTCCAGATAATTATACTTTTTCCTATTTAGACCAAACTTACAAACATGGGTATCATCTTCAAGCAAAGTTACAGATTTTTCAGGAACATGATTTTTTGATCGGCTTAGATGTTGAAGATAAAGCAATTACGCTCCAAACGACGGTACCAAAACAGATTGATTTTGATTTTATTACTCTAGATAATCCTAATCTTGAAATATCAACTAAATCACCTAATAAATATTTACGAATTAGCACAAAAATAACGATCCTAAAAACGTCAATTCCGTCTTCTATTTCAGCAGAATATAACTTTGGCAAGAAAAAGGCTTTTGTTGGTGCGGTATCAGTTAATTTGGGTTCTTTAAATCTTCCAACAAAGAATGGTAATACTTCTCAAAATGTTCAACTCGGTATTGAATTTACTTGGACAAAAGGTTCAGGTTCAAATAGTAGTTTCAAGATTACAAAAATTGATGGTTTACCAACTAACAACTTAAATTTAATTGAGGATTTTCTTAAGGTTTTAAATGAGCTTCGTAATAATGGTTGCGAAAAAATCCTTAAAGAGTGGCTTAATAGTTTAACAAAAACGGTCTTGACACCTGGGCTTAACGGTAGTCCATCGAAGACAAAGGACGATAAGATGAAGCTTCCTCTTAAGCTCCGTTATGAGATTAAAGCTAATGATTCTGTAATTGCTGGTAGTGAAATTACAATTGCTAGTAGTGAGATTACATTTGATGCAATCTTTACAATTCCGAGTAGCCTTGAGGATTTACCTCGTGCCATGTGGCAATCTATTGTAGAGAGTTCTCTGCAAATTGCTGGAGATATTCTTGCAGATCCCAAGACTTATGAGGCTGTTAGCTTGGAGGCTTCCAAACGTGGAGGAGTTGAGGCATTAGCTCGTTTCATTTGTAGAATCACTGGGAAAAAACCGCCTCCTCTCAGTCCTCCCCCTCAAGAAACTGCTCCTGATAATTCTCCCTCTGGAGATTCTAAAGATTCTGAAGATTCTGAAGATAATATTTTTAATATTCCTCGTCAAACATTCACTATTTTGGTTGCTGCTGGTTTCATAGCTGTTAGTGGTGCCGCAGGTTCTATCGGCCCAGGTACAGCACTGGTGACGGGTGCGGCGGGTGCGGCAGGGGCGACTGGCATTAATGCTCAGGGATTGAAAAAGTTTAATGACTTGTTGGAAAAGTTAGAAAAAACTGCCAAAAATCCAAAAGAATTAGAAGGCTTTAAGCAATTAAGGTTAAGTATTTATGCGTCTTTGGGTATTCCCAGTTATGCCACTGTAGGGAAGAGCTATGTTGGTATCAATACTCGAATACAAAACAAACAACTTTAAATTTATTCAAATTATTCAAACGATGGTGATGCTATGAGTACTGAAAACTTTAAGTCTATTCCTAAACAGAGATATTATGACAATCAGCTTCTAACGGTGGAGGATTTCCAGCGAGAACAGGATTTTCATATTGCTTATCGTCAATTGCAAAATCAATTACTCCTTGAACCAGGAATTTTAGCGGGTCTGACTGTTCAAGAAGGTGCAACCCAGGGACAGGTGCAGATTAGACCTGGTGTTGCGATTGATAGCTTAGGGCGTGTTATTAATTTGATTGATGGTGCTAAATTTAATGGCGTTAACATCTCGGTGCAATCGGGTCAATTTCTTCTCGATCTGAGCGATCAAAAGTATCGTAATAATACTTGGCTATTAACCCTTGAATATAACCAAGAAGAAGAATCCCCTACTTCTAGTCAATATAAAGAGATTCCGAAGTTTGGTTTGGTTCTTGGCACTAACGGAGCTAATTCTAATCAGATATTATTGGCTAATCTTAACGTTACTATATCCCAAGCAAATAGTCTTGAGATTAAGATTGATTTGAGTAATCGTGTTGTTGCTGTTTTAGCCTCTGAGCGTATTCCAAATCTACCAGCTTCTAAGATTTTAGGAAAATTTAATGCTAATCAAATACCTGAACTGAGTGCAGATAAAATAACGTCTGGGTCATTTAACGTTGAGCAGATTCCTGACTTGCCAGCGTCAAAAATTACTGGAACACTCGATCCTAAACAACTTCCTGATATTAAGTCAACAGATGTTGCTAGTCTAAAATTTTACTTAGATAAACCGAATATTCAGGGTGAAGAAACGGTTACGTTAACTTGGTCAAGCCAGCAAGCTGATAAGGTGGCTTTGGGATATATTTTTGAAAACCAAATTCAACAACAAGAATGGAATGAGAATCTTAATTCAGAAAATACTTATTCACTGAATCCTTATCAAACGACTACTTACACTTTAACTGCTTACCAAAAAAATATTATTCAAGTGCAAAAACAATTTGTTGTGCAGGTGATTCCTAATGAATTTCAGTATTTGAAGCGTCTTCATGAAGAGGGTGTTCAATTGTCGGATGCGCTGGAGTTATGCTTGAACTGCTATAATTTCTCACCGCTTACGGAGCAAAGTGTTAATAATCTTGTAGAGGCTGCTACAAGAGCGAATTATTCCGCAACAAATGCACGAGATATTCTTCTCAAAAAACGTCCAGATTTATTGGTTCTGGATTTGGGTAATGGCATCATCCTAGAGATGGCCAAAATTCCTGTGGGTAGTTTTTTGATGGGAAGTACTGAATCAGAAGTTAAGCAACTTAATCAAGAATATCCAGCAGATCCTTATAACTGTGAATTGCCTCAACATCGAGTGACGTTACAGGAATATTATTTAGGAAAATATCCCGTTACTCAAGAGCAATATCAAGCAGTAATGGGGAATAATCCGTCATCCTTTACAGATAATTTCCAAAATCCCGTTGAGCAAGTCAATTGGTATGAGGCCAACGATTTTTGTGAAAAAGTGTCTGAAAAAACAGGTAAAAAAGTGCGATTACCTACAGAAGCGGAATGGGAATATGGTTGTCGAGCAGGAACTCAAACCCGTTTTTATTTTGGGGATGATGAGACAAAACTGGGTGATTATGCTTGGTATTCTGGGTATTATGGGAACTCAGGCTCAAGTACCCATCCAGTTGGAGAAAAAAAACCGAATGACTGGGGATTGTATGATATGAACGGTAATGTCTGGGAATGGTGTGGAGATGGTTGGCATGACAGTTATGCCAACAAACCAAAGGATGTCAAAAATAACGGCAATATTATATGGTCGTCCGAGGATAATGAAACATTATTCCACGTACTACGTGGCGGCTCTTGGGTTGATGGTTCGAGTTGTTGTCGTTCTGCATATCGTAGCGTCAACGATGACCGTGGCTACCCAATCTACACAGGTTTTCGAGTTGTTTTCCTCCAAGTTTCCTAGCTTTTTGCTCTTTTGCTCCTGTGCTCTTTGTTTCGGTTCCCCACTTTTTAAGGGGGGTTAGGGGGGATCAACCCTTTAAGCAGAAGAAAAATGAATAACCTTAACAACACCGACTTTCATCTTCCCTACAATCCTCAATTAGTAGAAAGAGCGAAACACCTCCGTAAAAACATGACCATTGCCGAACAAAAACTGTGGAAAAACTATCTGAAAAATTTCAAATATAGAGTTTTAAGACAAAGACCCATTGATCACTTCATTGTTGACTTTTACTGCCCTAGCTTAAAATTGATCATCGAAATTGATGGAGATAGCCATTACACTGAAGATGCGATCATTTACGATCAGGCTAGAACCGAAAAATTAGAATCCTATAGTTTGCGAATAATTAGATTTACCAATCAGGAAGTATTGCATAATTTTGAAGCAGTTTGTGGTGTTATTGAAGAGGTGATACCCCCAACCCCCCTTAAAAAGATTTGATCCCCCCCAGCCCCCCTTTTTAAGGGGGGAGAGGTCGTTAGGATTTTTCTTAGCGTGATCGCCGCTCAGTATGTCTCTGTTTTAAAGGCGATCGCCATTTCATAGGTTTGCTTAACACAAGGAACCCCAACTTTAGTTCAAAGAGGCGCGATCGCCGCTTTGTAGGTTAGCTTTCCTTCGTAAAGGATAAAATGGAAGCCCAAAATCACCCTCGAATACAGCCTATACTTCGGGTCATCTGTTGATCAACGTTAGATCAAATCGAGCGGCTCTTGAAAAACCTGATTAGCCGTTAAACTCAATTCTGGAAAAGTTGGTGAAATAATCTTCTCATCTTCCTTAAAAGACATTACTTGATATTCTCCATCAATTAACTCGTGGACTAAAATAGTTGGCTCTTTAGGATTACCAATAAACCGTCGCCCTCCTAACCCTAAATAATCCACAATCCAATATTCTGGAATACCGATCTCTTCATAATCTTTGACCTTAGTTAAATAATCAACCCGCCAATTAGTACTCACTACTTCAATCACTAAAGGGATTGATTTACCTTGAGTAACTGTAGATGTTTTCTTCCAAAGTGTTTCATTAATTAGGTTGGAACGGTTCAAGATTAAAACATCAGGGGAATAAGCAGATTCACCTTCTATGGATTTAATTAATACGGTTTTAGCTATCATGTATGGTAAATTCAGTCTAACGTACTCAATCATGATTTTTTCAGACAAGAAACTCGTAATTTCTTCATGTGCTCCTACGGGTTGGGGCATTTCAATAATGACTCCATTGTGTAATTCGCAAAGTGTCCCCTCTGATTGACCTTCGGCAAATTCTTCAAAGGTGATGGTTTGGGGTTTCGTTAAAATTTGAACCATTTGTCTCCCTACCTTGCTATGTCATTTTCTGATTATAACTTAATACGATTGATTTAAGAATTTAAGGAGAGTTAGGGATAACTATCAGCTTCATCAGTTTGGTTAACGCAACGAACCCCAACTTTAGTTTAAAGAGGCGCGATCGCCAAAGTAACGAAAGTAATATTATCAGAAGCCTTACCCTCTAAAGCATTATTCAAAAGGTCTTGATTGAGAAGCTCTGGATGGGCATAACCTTCTTTAACTAAACTCTCTAAAGAGGGGGAAAGGAGAGCATTATTTAACCCATCACTACAGAGTAAAATTAAATCATTAGGCTTTAAATGAATGATGGGTGGATTCTCCTCTTGCCATTTCGGATCAACCGAAAAATCTCCCTGGTCATTTTTGCCCCCTAAACAGGAATTAACGATCGCCCGCATGGGATGACGAGGAATATCTTCGGGCTGAATCTTGCCCAGTTCTAGCAAAAGTTGAATGATGGAATGATCGGCAGTTCGATAAAGAAGTTGGCTCTCTCGGAAATGATAAAGACGACTATCGCCAGCGTAAAGATAAATACAGGTTGCTGGGGTAGTAATGGCTGCGACAATAGTGGTTCCCATGCCCAGGGTTTGAAAACTGGTAACAGCCCGTTCTCGGATACGTTGATCGGCTTCGTAACACTGTTTTAATAGAGCTTCGTATTGGTGACGGGGTTCGGAGGGTAGAGGAGCATTGAGCAATTCCGCAAAGGTATCAACGGCAATCTGAGCCGCAATTTCTCCCGCACTACTGCCGCCCATGCCATCGGCAACGACGATCAAAATCCCCTGATTATCGGGCCAAGCTTGCAAAAGATAACGGTCTTCGTTGTTCTGACGCACTTTTCCCAGATCGGTGGTAGCCCAGGCTTGACCCCAGGGAAGGTTCAGGGAAGAAGCGATCGCCGAGGGGGTGTTAGTCATAGTTAATAACCTCAAATTCCAGGTTGCCGAGGGTAATCAAATCGCCGATGTTCAGGGTGACAAAGGGTGAAGGTTTTCCAGATTGACTAGGAATCAATTTTTGAGCATTGACCCAAGTACCATTGCGACTATTGAGGTCACAAATTTGTAGAGTTCCATCAATCCATTCCAGCAGGGCGTGTTGTCGAGAAATCATGGGAGGATTGCCGAGTTCACAATCGCTGAGGTCAATTTCTACAGGGGGATAATGGGCAATATTGCGTCCGACGATCTGCGAGGGGCGATGCAAGGAAAATTCCCGTTTTGCTCTGGGGCCATTGCGTAATTGGAGACGGGTATGGTCGGGACTCAGGTGATTCAATCCCGCGATTGGGTCTAGGCCAAATCCTGCGTTCATACTTGGCTCCCTTGTTTACGGGTTTCTTGTAACAGATTAGTGAGTTGGTGAGCATCCAGTTTGCCTGATTTTTGCAGATCGGCCAGTTGTTGGGCAGCCTGTTGGGCGATCGCCGTTTGACCTGATTTAGTGGCAGCGACTTGAAGATCAACCAATAATTCCCCTGTGCGATGGGGGTCAGAGGTGCGGGTGAGGTCGGTACTGCATTGATTCATAATCCAACCCAAGCGATCGCTGTTAACTTCGCTATTAACCTGTTGGGCTTCACGGTAGGAGTTGGTATATTGCAGACTTGCTTGGGCTTGAATTGGGGCTAAATTGGGGGCAGTTAACTCGATATTGAGAAAGGGTTTACGGGTGGGAGCTTCCCCAAAGCCCTGGGCAGGAACGTTGAGGTTAACCAGAATATCGGTGGGTTGATTGGCACGAATTCCACTCAAAGTCAGTTGATTAGGGGCGGTTTCTTCGAGGGGCAGATATTCAGGACGAAATTGACAGAAACCCTGTAAAGTTGCGCCGTTGAGGGGTTGTAATTGCAGTTGCAGTTCATCGGTGGCGATGCTTTGGCAGGCGATTAAGCGTTCCTGAAGTTGTTGGCTGAGGTCTTCGGGGCGATCGGCATAGATAAAGGCTCCTCGTCCGCGATCGCTGAGGTTAACCAGAAACTCGGTATTAAAATTAGCAGCATTGCCTAAACCAACGGTACAAAGAATGATGCCTGCATCGGTCAGTTCTGTGGTTTGAGTGAGTAAAGGATTGAGGTCTTCAAGCAGGGTTCCGCCGCTATTAGTTGCATGGCCATCGGTGACTAAGATACCGACTCTAATCATGCCCGCTTCCTTAGGTAAGGCTTTTTTTAACCAATTGAGGGCTAAATCGGTACGAGTCACCCCTTCGGCTTGGAGTTGGTTAATGGTGGTTTGGGCCTGGCGATCGCTGCCTTGGACTTGGTTGAGGAGGCCATTAACTCGATGGGAATAACTGGCGAGGGAAAGTTTATCCTGGTCACGCAGATGTTTAAAAATTTCCTGACAGGCTTGTTTAGCAGAGGTCAGTTTTTCGCCCTTCATGGATTGGCTGGTATCCAAGGCGATCGCTAGGTGGAGGGGTAGAGTACGGCTGCCAGGGTTGGTTGGATTAAGGCGAATACGGAGAATATGATTAGCGGTTTGGGAACTGAGTTGATTGGGTCTATCCCAATCCAGTTGGAGGTTAAACATAGTTTTCTATGGGGGAGTGATGGTTTCAGCCTATCAAGGCTTTTGGGGAAACTCCATAGAAATTAGCTGGAAATTAGCTGGAATTTTGGGGGGGTTGAAGGAGTAGAGGACGGTAAGGGGAAGGAATTTTGTTATGGTAGGGGTTCAAGGATTGAACCCATCTTAACTTTCTTCAAAAGTGTCGGGATTAAAGATTTTTTCGTAACCGTTCAGGGGGTAATCAAGAAAATGCTCCACATGGAATTGGACGGAATCACGATGAAAAAGTAGTTGTAATTGATTTCATTGCAATAATTCTGAGTAGCAAAAGTCCTATGTCAAG
>JAYKJI010000302.1:0-5473 GCA_035285405.1 Snowella sp.
ACAAGCGCAGAATAGCAAGGGCCATTAAAATAGCGAGGACGTGCTGATGGGTTTCGGCCAAGGGTTCTCCGTCGGAACTGGGATAAAAAATCTCTGGGGTTTCTGTCGCTTCAGAGGGAGGGGAAGCAACTAAGCGTTCAGTGGTGACTGTCATCGGCGTTAGGAGGAGTAGGGGAATGTCTCTAATCTATTTTAATGCTTGATTAGGGTTTGCTGAAAAAACTGAGAAGCAGAATTGTTTTCCAAATCCGTAAAGCAAAGGACTTAGAGACTAAGACCCTACGTTTTCATAATCGCAGTTTTGTTATTTACCATTAAAAAGAGCGATAATATGGTAAACACTAACCTCAAAGCAAAAAATTGATTACGTCTTTTGGCAATCAAGCAACTGCTGACTTATTCAATGGTATCAATAGCCGAGACTCCAGAAAAATCCCCTCTGATCTCACTCGAAAAGCCTTGAATAAATTGGATATTTTAAACGCTGTTGAAAAATTAGATGAGCTTAAAAGTCCGCCAGGTAATCGTTTAGAGGCACTTAAGGGGGATTTCAAAGGATTCTACAGTATTCGGATTAACAATCAATGGCGAATCATCTTTCAATGGCAAAATGGTAATGTTAGCCAAGTCCAGATTATTGACTATCACGATTAAATAATATGATACCTACCAATCGCATCCCAACCCACCCTGGAACAATTCTCGTAGAAGAATTTCTCCAGCCAATGAACCTTACTCCAGAAACCCTGGCAACTTATCTGAATATCTCAATCAAGCAAATTAACGAAATCATTCAAGAAAAAGCTAAAATTACCCCAGAAATAGCCTGGTTATTAGCCCAAGCTTTTAAGACAACGCCACAATTTTGGATGAATTTACAAACTAACTACGATCTAGCCTTGCATAAACCTCAAGAAATCAAACAAGCAATCACTCTTTAAACAAATAAAAAAACTTGATCTATTTTTACCGCGATCGCTGTCCTTAAATTGCAGGTAGGGGTTTGGTTTCCAAATCCGTAAAACTTAGAGACTAAGCCCCTACGTTTTCATAATCGCCGTTTTGTTATTTACCATTAAAAAGAGCGATCGCTGTGGGGTGAGCAACAGGTAATTTTCCTACTGATAAGGACAACCGACAGACGTTTTGCCTAAAGAATCCGTCAAACTCACTTCATCTTGGTAATGGCGAGGAGTCGTCATCAACAAATGCCAAGCTTCACCGGCATCCAATAAATTCATTCGCTCAGGATAATGGGTTTGGATTAGCTCTTGAACCAAGGGATAATAATCAGAATTAAGACTGGGGAAAATATGATGTTCAGTATGATAGGAAAAATGCAAATGCAACCAATCCACTACCTTAGGAACTCGTAGGGAAAGACTATTAATCAAGGGGTCATTAACACTGGTCATCCGACAGAGAAAATGATTAGTATAAATATAAAACATGGAGCCAGCATGGCCGATCGCGATCGGTAAAAGATAAACAAACGCAATTTTTAGAGGATCAAAGCGAAGATAAGCAAGAATACTGAGATGAATCGCCATAATTCCGACCAGTTCAAAGGCAATGATCAGCCGATCTTTCTTGCTAACAGTAAATGCCGATGGAACATAATCCACCAGTTGACCATTAAAAAAAAGTACCGATGTCAGGTTGCGAAAATCATGCACCACCCAGGAACCAGCCATGCCAATAGCAAGCCAAAAAGGATGCACTTCTGAGGAAGGAACAAAAAGATTTTGAATCCGTTTTCCCCAGGTGTTCGGCTGTTGATAGAGATAACTCCGATCCGGATCCGTTAAAGCATTGGTATGATTGTGGTGTACAAGGTTGTGCAGGGTTTTCCACTGAGTCGGTGGCATAAATAACATACTTAACCCTAAAAAGCTAATAATATAGTTCCATCGAGATTTCTTGATCACGCTACCATGCATCAAATCATGGGTGCTAAACAGCAAGGTGATAATACTATTCCCCATAATCAAAGCGAGGGGAAGATAAAGCCATAAAAAATAAATCGGTAAATGATCTAAATGGGCAGCAATGGCCCAACCAATGATTAAAATACCCAAATTAATGAATAATACGACCAACTTACTAGCATCTGGTTCAAAAGCTTCGGCTGGTAAAAGTGGCCGCAATTTCTTAACATATACTGACTGAGGAATTAAAACTGATTCATCGACACTGATCGCTTTGGCTAAATGCACTCGTTACGTCCTGATTAGGTTGAGTATTCCCGTCGATTTTAAATTCATCGCTGAGGGGAATTAATAATCATATTGTAGAGGATAGATTGCTCTATTCGGCAGCAAGACTCTTCGCATATTGACTAGTAATGATCGCAATTAAAAACCACCAAAGCGTACTGACTGGAGGACGATACCAAACGGTGTCAACGCAACCATGAATCATTAAGCCAATCATGCCAGCGATCGCGGCCATAATCCAGAACCCTTCCCGACTAGGCGATTGACGAAGACGTTTAATTTGTTGAATACCCTGGTTAAACGTGACGGTTAATAACCAAATAAAACAAGAAAAACCAATAATACCCGTCTCTACCAAAATTTCTAAATAAATCGAATAGGCACTCAAGGCACTATATTTAGGTCGCATATAAAGGGGATAAATTTTATTAAACGCACTGTTACCAGGGCCAATTCCTAAAATCGGGCGATCGCGGATCATACTTCTGACCCCTTCCCAAACATTAATGCGAAAGTTATTACTACTATCATTGCGTCCGGCAAAAATACTGAAAACCCTGGTTCGTAACGGAGCAACCAAGAGCAAACCCAAGACGACCAGCACCACTACAGAAGCGATCGCGCTAGGCAATAACCATTTTTGCCAAAAGGGAGAAAGATAGGGTTTCCACCACAGATAGGAAAGAATTAAAAAGGTAAGAAAAACCCCCACCAATCCCAGCCAACCACCCCGACTTTGGGTAAAAAATAGGCAACAAACATCAACCACGACCATCGTAATTGCTAATACTTTGGGAAGCCACCGTTGCCAAACAAAAAAAGCTGCAATACTTAAAGAGATCATCGGCAGTAAATAGGCAGCTAACAAATTGGGATTACCCAGATAGCTATAAACCCGCGTTGCTCCTGCCATATCCGATGTCGGATCATTCCAGGTGGCTAATTGTTCAACCCCATCAAACTGTTGCTTAATCCCGTAGGCTCCGACTGCCAATCCAACGATCAGAATAATAGTAATAAGGCGATTTAACAGGGGATTATTCCGCAAAATCCGAGAAGCCAGGGCAAAAAAGACCATATTTAAGGTTAATTTCCCTAGTCCCGCTAAGGCTGCCATTTTCACCGGCGAAAAACCTACGGCGATCGCTGAAATCCCCCAATAGAGAATAACTAACAAATGAATAGGGGTTAAACCATTGGGTTTCCGATCAGCCAGGGTCAGCAATCCCCAATAGAATCCGGTCGCTGCCATGATTAAACCGATCAGCCCCGTCGAAACAAAAGGACTGAGCAGAAAGACACCACTAATTAACAGTGCCCCCAAGCCTTCTGACCACTGCCATAGTCCACTGTAGGTCGTCCAATGGGACAACAGACCGACCAAACGGTGAATGTAACTCCCACTACGCCACTCAGACGGAGAAAATTCTTGAAAAGTGATTTGCTGCCAAACCGAAGCCATTAGTATACTAAGCCGATGATGAGCGGTGTAATTATAGCCTAGATTAGGTAAGACATTCGCATTCAGCTTGATATAGTTCAAGCGATCAGCAGCCATCCAAATAGTTTAGCCGCACCACTAATAAGAGCGACAACTAGGGCAACTCAGACTCCTCTGCTTAGACTGACAAAAGAGAGATAATTACTCTTGTTATTCTAAGCCTTCATTTGTTCTACTTTGGACAAGACGAATAAGCTACCATCTCCACCCCGACCAATCCGCATTGTTTCATCCAGATAGGTAATATCTAAGGTGGGAATCCGTCCCTGGGGGCCACGAGCCTCTACAATTTTGCAGGGATCCAGTTGAGGTGTTTTAAAACCAGTTATGCTTTGAATGGCAATAATTCTTTCTGAAAATTGGACATTTAAGCGTTTATCTGGCAAGGGAGAACCCGATTCTTTGGCAATTTCAAAGGTGGCTGTTACTTTCACATAGCCGGAGACTAAACCGAGGGGATGCTTGACAAAAGCTTGATTAAAAAATGCTTGGTTAGCCACATCGATCGCCTGATAGACTTTTCCTAGCTGCAAACCGAGGGGGAGTTTATCGAGGGAACGAATTTCGCGGGCAGTGGAATAATGGAGTAACCAAATCCCATCGAGCAGTTGGGGGGCATACAAAAGGGGATAAAGCTTGGGATTAACAGCCTCTAGGGCAACCGTTAATTGTTCAATTTCGGCGATCGCTTTGGGATGTAGCCTTAAGTTGGTGAGGGGTGAACCTTGCTTTTGGGCCTGTAGGGGTTCAATAATGGCGAGGAGTTGGTTTTTAAGGGACTGTTGGGGATTCAAGGTATTGTCTCAGTCACGGGGTTATGTTCTTGATTTTAACCGACTTGTTTCTCTGAATTTTCATCATGTTTTTGGGATGAGTTAAATGCTGGGCGTTTCTCAGGTTGAATTGTGGTGGTTTTCTCTCAATGTTGATGATCATACTCTAGCTTCTCTGATTGCTCTCCTATCCCCCACTGAAATGGCAAGGGCCGATCGCTTTCGCTTTGATCACCATCGTCGTCGTTATCAAATTGCTCATGGTGCGCTCAGGATTTTATTAGCTAATCATCTGCTTTGTTCACCCGCATCTATTGCTTTTACCTACAGTGAACGGGGTAAACCGGCGATCGCCGATCATTGTCAGCCCCAAAGTTTACAGTTTAATTTATCCCATTCGGAGGACTTAGCGATTGTGGGAATTAGTCGCGATCGCTTGATTGGAGTGGATGTGGAATACGTGCGGAAAATGGACAATTTAGATTCTTTGGTCAAGCGTTTTTTTTGTGCTGAAGAGTATCGCTATTTTCAACAGGCAAATTCCCTGGAACAACAGAAAATCTTTTTCCAACTTTGGACAGCCAAGGAAGCCTATCTCAAAGCAACAGGTGCTGGATTAGCGGGGGGTCTCGATCAGGTACAGCTATCCCTATCACCCTTAAAATTTCAATCTCTCCCAGGAAACACTGAAGATCTCAAAAATTGGGATTTATTTTCCTGGGAATTACGATCAAATTATCAGGCAGCGATCGCGGTTGGTCAGATATTAGAAAATATAACTATTTCAAATACGTGGCAATTAGCGGTTAAAGAATTTACATTTGACTAGTGCCAACAAATCGCTTTGAAACATCAAAAATTTGTAACCGTTCAGGGGGTAATCAAGAAAATGCTCCACATGGAATTGGACGGAATCACGATGAAAAAGTAGTTGTAATTGATTTCATTGCAATAATTCTGAGTAGCAAAAGTCCTATGTCAAG
>JAYKJI010000303.1:0-4412 GCA_035285405.1 Snowella sp.
GGGTTATCCAGTAAAAACTGGAGGCGAGTTTGATAGAGTCGAGGTAATAAGACGGTAATGACTGCGGCCCAGAGTCCAATTTGGCGATTAAAAAGAATTTTGCCAAGGGTGTAAACACAAGCAATCAGAATGCCACTATAGAGAAAACTGGTTAGCAAAGCTGAATCATTGCCCTTCCCAAATAAGCTTTGAAAAGGAACGCTTAATAAATAGGTAATTGGCGGATATTTAGGGGATAACATCCACAGTTGTCGCCACCATTCTCCACTGCCCAGGTCAGGTGTTTGTAATGCCCTTAAATACAATAATGAATTGGTGAGATGATTACTTTGATCCCAAGCTGGAACCGCCTGATTTAAACTGAGCCAGAGGCGATCGCTGAGATTACTAAGCAGCCAAATTAATCCCAAAATGGTATAGATAGACCACTGAGGAAAAGAGACTTTAGATTCAGACATGGGGAATGGAGCTATAGTTCTGGACTATTATGACATTCCTGGGATGAGTCATCTTCATTAGCGGCAATTTTGGGCAACATCATTACATAGCGATAGCCCGCATCAGAAGAACCTTGAACAACGATCTTGCCACCATGAAATTCAATTAAATAACAGCCTAACAATAAACCCAATAACTTTTGAGGTTGTTTTAAAATGGGCTGAGTATCATCATTGGCGTTCTGAATTAAAGATTCCAACAGAGGAACGGTTAGAAGTTGCTCCTTACTGGTAATATTTAGGCTCTCTTTTAAGTCATCGCCCGCAACGGGTTTGCTACCGCCCGGAATCAGCAATGGTGGTTGTAAATGGACATGGGGCAGACCATCTCCCACCCAGGGATGATACATCCAGATAGCAAAATTAATCGTTTGACTGCGACGGGAAATATGAATACGAATCTCTCCCCCTGGCTCTGACGCTTCAATCACACTGGAAATAACATAGTAAATGGCTTGGCGAAACTTGTCTTTATCTAATAACCAAACTCGCTTTCCTGGCTCGATAGACAGGCGAATATCCTGACGTTTTTGTTTAGCAACTTCCGATAAACTATTGATAACTTTTTGAGCCAACATTTCGATGTTAACCGGTATCAACTCTAGCATCTTTGCTTGCTCATCAATCGATCCTAAATTCAGAATTTCCTTGACCAGATAATGAATATTTTCACCACTGTTATGAATAATGCCCAAATATTCTTTTTGCTTAGGACTCAACTTGCCAAACACTTCTCCCCGTAGGACGCTAGACATACCAATAACGGCTGTTAAGGGGGTTTGTAATTCTTGAACTAACTGATGTAATAATTTGAGCTTAATACTTTCTAAGGAATAGCTCAGAGGATTGAGCGTGATGGCAAGCGGTGAAGAGGAGCTTTCCGGGAGTATTGCTTGAGGGTAAGCGATCGCTGTTTCCTGGTGAGATAACGGTGGCTGGGTAGTATTATTTTCTGGGAAAGAAGAGGCAATCATGGAGATCGTCGTCTGATTTTTCTGGAGCAGATCCCGTTCAAATTCGGACATACACCAGCGATTGGTCATGGTTAAAAATTCCAGATCCCGACGAGAAAAATCATGGGGAGCCAAATCCATCACCGCTAAACTGCCAATACAATGCCCATCCGCAGTTAACAGTGGCGTTCCTAAATAGGCTCGGATGCCATAATATTGAGTCAATAAACTCTGAGCAAAAGCCTTGGTCTGATAAGTATCGAGAATATTTAAGGACTGCTGACTGTCCACTACATAGGTACAAAACCCATCCTGACGGTTCATTTTCCGCTCGGCAGCTAAGGGATTACGCAATCCTAAACGAGATAAGCCAAGGGCTGATTTCAACCAAAGCTGATCATAGACCATAATCGTTAACAGCGCGATGGGAGCCTCTAAAAAGCGAGCCGCCGTCTGAACCGCTTCATCAAAAATAGGAATAATTTCCGTGTCTAAGAGGCCTAACTGTTCTAGTAATGTCACTCTTTGTTGTTCGCGATCGCGCGAGGAAAGTCCATCTAAACAACAACAAAGATAGTTATGGCGATGATCAGGATTAACGCTGACTCCTAAATCGATGGATTCTAGGTACATAACAATACTCACTTTCGGCAACAGAGGGATTGATCCTATCTTGTGTCAAAATTTCAAGCGATCAAAAGACCCTTGAGCTTTGTACTTAATGAGAGATTGCGTGATATCCCATTGTCAATAGAACCCTTGCTAGTCCTAGCATTCCCAAATTTTGCTCAAGATCAACAAAGTTGACTACAATTTTTTCAATCTTAACAAATACACAGGAACTGACTCCCTAGTTTGTCTCCATCCTGACGATGAGCAATCTTGTGTTACCAACTCCTAACTCATCAGTTAAAATACAAGCAATTAAAGCTCTGGTTGATTTGTTATGTCTGAGCGACTGCAACGTTTCCGTAAGTTAATGGCCGCTTTTGAAGGCACTTCTAACCCCCAACAGGCGATCGAACGGGGATATTATGTTGATTTGCCTAATAATCCTATGGCAGAAATCACTCGTCGAGTGGAACTTCGTCCGTCCTCGGTACATTTACTTTTGGGAGGGATTGGTTCAGGAAAAACAACTCAATTACTTTTAGCTCAGGAACATCTTAATCGGTTAGAAGTGTTTAAGGCCATTTATGTGGATGTAAGTCTTTACACTGATATTTCTAAGATTGAAAGAGGCGCGTTAATAGCGATTGCTGGTCTTGAAATTATTAGGCTTTTAGACAAAAGTGATGATCCAGAATTAGATAAAAATCAGGAACTTATAAAAGCAAAAGAAATAATCAAAAAATCGGCATATGGAAATAATGAAACTAAAGTAATACTAACTCCATTGTCTAGAAGTTTATCAGAAGAAAAGCAAAAACTTCAAGAAAAATTAAATCCGTTTAAGTCTATTGATATGCCTTCTTTTTCTTCTTTAGTACCTCAAGTTATAAAAGACGTGAGAAGATTAAATGAAATTGAAAGCTCAGGAAGACAGATTATTACTACTTATAAAAAAGGTTTACTTTCCGAAAAAAGAAAAGGGGGAAAAGATAAATTGCTAGAGAATTTTTTAACTCTATCTAGAATATTTAGTGAAAATACTGAAAATAAGAGAGAAATTATATTTATTTTTGACGGACTAGACCGAATAAATAACACTAATCTTTTTATTGATTGTATCCTCAATGATATAATCTTATTTCCAGAAATGGGTATTTATGCAATCATTGTCGGCTCTATTCCAATAATTTATACAAAAGAGATTTTAAATTTTTCAAGTTATTTACACTATTTTCCATATCTGGATATTACTGAAGATATAAAAGCTAAGGACTTTTTCATGAATATTTTAAACCTTCGTGATTCTGATAATTTTATTACCTTAGAAGCAAAAAAATTTCTGATTACTCAGTCGGGTGGCGTTCTACGCGATTTAATGTCCCTCACTCAATCAGCAATTGAAGAAGCTTATGTGGATGGTTCTGATAATATTACATTAGAACACGCAGAAGAAGCTGTTAACTCCCTTGCTCGTTCAAAATTTATGGGTTTAACTGATACAAATCTAGAAACTCTCCAGAAAGTAATTTCACAAAAAATATTTACCCCTAGAACACCAGAAGAATTAGAATTACTATTAACAGGTCATATTTTAGAATATAGACATCCTCGCAAACATTTTGCCGTGCATCCTGTTTTAGTTCCCTTAATTCAAGAAAATAAAAATCTGAGTGTGGTTCATGGATAAATTATTTTCTTTAGATGAATTACTACAAAGAATCACCGCCCGACCAGATGGAAATATTTGGATGGCTCTGATTGTTGCTATTGATGACATAAAACCCACTCTTGAAGATTTACAGGATACCTTAGAAATTTTTAATGAATGCGAAACAGGCATTATTTCAGGCCAAGCAGGAGCGTTAGATATAGTTAAACAAATTAACCAAAACGCAGAAGCATATATTTTATTGTATGATTTTGAAAGCTGGGATAGTCAGCAATGGAAGACCTTTGATGGTTTCAGAAGTCATTTAGATCAAGGCAAAAAAGGAGGATTTCTTATTCTTACTCAACAATCAACTCGCTTAATGCTTCATAACGCGCCTAATTTTGTGAGTTGGTTAGGAACAAGAATTTATCAATTCCAAAAAGATGCAGAAATGCTAACTCAAACAGAACGCGATCGCCGTCTAAAAGCTTTACAAGAAAATTTTAAAATGTCGGATCAAGATGTTATTGATTTAGCAGAAAATCGTCAATTACCTGCCGATCCTGAATTTGGAGAATAGACTTGTTGGGTTATAAGGGATAATAAGAAAAAAAGCAATGACCAGAAAATCCAAGAATGCTAGATATAGAAAGGATATTCAAACAAGATCGCTTAATACGGGGGATGACAGGGCTAAAT
>JAYKJI010000304.1:0-3063 GCA_035285405.1 Snowella sp.
TACTATTTAGCCCTGTCATCCCCCGTATTAAGCGATCTTGTTTGAATATCCTTTCTATATCTAGCATTCTTGGATTTTCTGGTCATTGCTTTTTTTCTTATTATCCCTTATAACCCAACAAGTCTAAAAATTGTCGCCCATCGTGCAACGTTTCCCAGGGCAAGATCGCTAACCCCTGACTGCAATCAATGGCCAACACCAAAAGGCGATCGCTTTGACCGTCAATCAAGCGACTTAACCAGCGTCCCGATCCGTCTAACCAATTGAATAACCGTTGCCCAAATTCCACCAAGCGCGGATTTTGCTCGGTATAGTTCACCCTTTCTGCTTCTAATAATTCCTGAATTTCTGCTAGGTCAAGCACTCGATTGGGATAATTCAAACTGTCATTGCCTAGATAACGCAGTTCTACCGTGCGGCGATCGCTTTCCCTGAGTTGCAGATGTAGGGTTGTCATTCCTTTGGCCCATCACAATTTCCGTTATTGTACCGATTTATGCTGGTTATGCCGCGATCAATATTAATATTTCCGATTAAGACCAGTAGCAAGTAAGCAATTCAAGTTTGTCACAGCTTGATAAAGCGATCGCCGGAATTCAGCAAAATTGATTTTTAATTGATGAGAAATATTAACGATTTTTTTATAACTTTCTTCATCATAAAACCACTTTAACAAACTAATCTCATTGAAAAAATAATTGGAATCAAAAACTGCCAATCCAGAAATTCTTGTAAAGGTCGGAATGTCGGAATAAATTAGTGAATTATTTTGAGAATCTACCGTTAATTTAGCTTTTTTAAAACTTTTACAAATTACTTGACATTGTTCTTTCTTCTTTAAAATCAAGGTAAGTCGCAAAGCAATGTCTGTACAAATTCCCCTTGATCAAGAGATATTTGAAGAATACCATCATTTTTTCATCAAGATAGGGGCTAGGGTTTGCCAGCCTCCCCAGAGATTGCCCTGCATAATGAGCGAAATCGCTTTTAGTGCTTGAATATAGGGGTTGTCAGGAGCCAATTGGAGAGCAGGTTGCAACGCTTTTTCCGCCGCTTTTCCTTGCCAATCATAAAGATAGACAAAGGCCAGATAGCCATGACTGTAGGGATTCTGGGGATCAAGTTTAACTAAAGATTGTAAAGCCGCGATCGCCGTTTGGGGATTTTGTTGCAGCACTCGTGCTAAAACCACCGCATAAGTCCAGTTAACCGCCTCTTCAGGGTTATGGGCTAACCGATAAGAAAGGGAAGCATCAACCTGTTTCAAATAATCTTGAGTCGGATCATAAAGATTGAGTCGATCTACCTGTTGGAAAACCGGATCTAAACCCTTGACTCCTTTGGGTAAATTGAGCGCGAGTTGACGTAATTGGGTAACAAAATCCAGGGGAGGAGCGGGCAAGGCAGGAGCCGTAGAATCAAGGGTAATTTGAGTGCTAGGCAGAGCAACTAATTGGGTTTGACCTGTTTCAAGATTGAGATAGCTGGCCTCTAATTGATAGATGCCATCCGTTAAGTTAGCAGTGGGTAACATGGCTGTATTTTCGACGATTTCTAAACCCTGATTCTGAGCAGAATTGACAAAAAACTGTCCTAGCCCTAGCCGATGATCCTGAAGCCAATATTGTTGCGGATTGGAGCGCGATCGCCAGGTTAATAAAACCAAACCTTGCTCTAATAAATGACGACTAGCTGACCATTGATAGGTAATCGGCACTGGCTGACCAGGGGGAGCTTTTTCAGGAATAATAACCTTTTCTAATTTGATTTGGCTAGGATTTTGAGCCAGGCTTTTAATACTTACCGAGGGGGTTTGACGATGAAAAAGTTGCAGCAAACTTTGATCGGCTAAGGGCCAACTGCCCACCCGTTGAAAATCAGGATCGGTGGATAATTTCTCGGCTAGGGCTAACTGGGGTGGTTGAGCATAGCCATTTTCGCCAGTCTTAGTTAAAAACCAATCAAAACCAAGATAGTCTTCAGCCACTCTTTCCTGATTACTACTTAATTCTCGACCAAAACCTTGATAATTGGCCAAAGTACCAAAGTAATTAAGGGTATTCGGATTAACAGCGTCAGTATTGGGAATTACACCCAGATTAATAATCTGCTCTGGAGTCAGTTTTTGGGCGGTTGCAAAGATTTCTGTATGAGGTGGCTTTTTATTAAAGTTGGGACGAAATAACACTTCTGGACTGAAGAATTGGGATATTTGATCACTGCCTGGAATGGGAAATAGATTGGTTATTGTCACTAAAATGGCTACGGCGATCGCGCCCCATCGAACCCATTGCCAACGCCCTCGCCATCGTGTTAAACCATAGGCCAAAAAGATAGCTAAAATCGGTAAATAGGGAATAATATAGCGGCTATCCTTGTTATATAAAGCCGAACAAATGAGGTAAGTACCGCCAAAATATAAGCCTAACCAACCCAAACTAGCCAAAACTTCTGAGGGAGTCTGATTCTCCTTTGATCTAGGAAACCGTTTCAATAAATCGAGTATTAGCCCAACGATGGGAACAATTAACAAAACCCAGGAAACTGCTAACGGTAAATCTTTACCATAATAGACCCAAGCCGCGAGGGTATTGACAGCCGGATCGCCTTCCATGGCCGCCGGAATGGCGTTAGAATTTTGAGCAGTACTAAATAGATAAATCCAATTAGTGCGGTACCAGGGATACCAAATCAAACTGGAACCCAGAAAGCTTAGAAATAATTGTAAAATGCGCGTCCATTTGCGTTGCCAAAAATAATAAATAATTAATCCTAGTAAGGGAAAAAATAAATAAAATAAGATACTTTGCTTTGTTAATAAACCGATTCCTAAACTTAAGCTAAAACTAGCAATCCAGAGCCATTGCCGACCTAAATTTTTCTCCTGTTTCCAAATGGTTAAAAAGGTAAAACTAGCAATAACAAAAGCTAGTAAGGGGTTATCCAGTAAAAACTGGAGGCGAGTTTGATAGAGTCGAGGTAATAAGACGGTAATGACTGCGGCCCAGAGTCCAATTTGGCGATTAAAAAGAATTTTGCCAAGGGTGTAAACACAAGCAATCA
>JAYKJI010000305.1:0-7333 GCA_035285405.1 Snowella sp.
TGAATACAAAAATTAAATTAATAAAAAGGAAAAGTTATGGATTTGCTAATTTTGAGCATCTACGGCTTAAATTGTTAGCTTGCTTTAACTCGTAACATAACATTACACACAGACAAGGGGAGAGCCCTGCTTTTTCAGTTTATACTTCCCTAACCCACATTTCTTTCGTTTTTTGACTTTTTCAGCAAGCCCTAAGTATTTGTACGAACCCTGAATCTTCCCGATGAATACTGAAAAGGTTATCCTTTCTTCATTTACAGCGCGATCGCGTCGTCTTATTTGATAATCGTCAGTTGCTCACTGGTTTTCTGGGGAGCAAGATTTACTCTGTGCTTTCGTCCTAGTCGCTAGACAGTGCTTTAGACTATTAGTAGATATACAGTCCTGTTCTCCGTCATCGATCGTCATGCAAGTTCAACTTAAGGTTTTACGTCAGAGCCATCATGGTCATCCCTACAGCCAAACCTATCTCTTAGAAGTAGAAGCAGGAACCACCCTCCTGGACTGTCTCAATCGCATTAAATGGGGGCAGGACGGAACCTTGACCTTTCGGAAAAATTGTCGTAATACCATCTGTGGCAGTTGTAGCGTTCGCATTAATGGTCGTTCGGCTCTTGCCTGTAAGGAAAATGTTGGCAATGAGTTAAAACAATTTGGGCATCAATCAGAAAATGGCATCCCTATCATTACGATCGCCCCTTTAGGAAACTTGCCCGTGGTCAAAGATTTGGTCGTCGATATGCAACCCTTTTGGGATGATCTAGAAGCGGTTGATCCCTATGTGAGCAGCCAAGGGCGGGCTATTCCTGAGCGCGAGTTTTTACAAACGGTGGCAGAACGGGAACAACTTAATCAAATGGGCAATTGTATTTTGTGTGGGGCCTGCTATTCCGAATGTAATGGCAAAGCTGCTAACCCCAATTTTGTTGGCCCCCATGCCCTAGCCAAGGCTCAACGTCTATTAGGTGATTCACGGGATAGCCAAACGGAAGACCGCTTAGAGCATTATACAGACGGAACCCAGGGGGTTTGGGGTTGTACCCGTTGCTATCTCTGCAACACGGTTTGTCCGATGGAAGTAGCTCCGATGAATCAGATTGGCAAAATTAAACAGCAAATTCTAGAACGCAAGGATGCCCAAAGCAGTCGTTCTATTCGTCACCGCAAAGTTCTCATCGATTTGGTTAAAGCCGGTGGTTGGGTGGATGAACGCAAGTTTGGTATCTACGTTGTGGGCAATTATTTTCGGGATCTCAAGGGCATTAGCAGTATTTTGCCCCTGGGTTTGCGGATGTTAACTAGTCGCAAGTTTCCCACTTCCTTTGAACCCTCTGCCGGTACAGCCCAGGTGCGATCGCTGATTGAAGCCGTACAAGTCGATACTCATGGGCCCGTTTAACATTACCTGATGATTTGGATAAACTTCTGGGGACTCAAAACACGAAAACATTAAAGCTCCCCTTCCCCAATCCCATCAGAATGGCTAGTGTTTCGTATGGCTAACATCGTAATATCATCAAACTGAGGTGCATCCGCAATATGGGCAAATAAACTTTGTTTAATCCGCTCAATTAAGGCTGTCGCAGAAGAAATTGGCTCAATTAACCGATCCATCAAGCGTTCCTTACTAAATAGTTGACCATCAGGATTTTTACCTTCCGTTACCCCATCTGTATAACCGAGCAGAATGTCTCCGGGTTCAAACTCAACTTGCTGAATCTGAAACTTGCTGTTGAGCATCATGCCGACGGCTGGCCCCGTATTTTTCAAGGTTTTCTTAATGCCGGATGCTCCCAGAATAAAGAGAGGTTCATGACCGCCATTAATATAACTCATGACTCCCGTACTGGGATCTAGCACCCCAAAAAAGAGAGTCGCAAACATACTCAAAGACCAGTGATTCTGAGTAATATAATCATTGGTTAATTTCACCGCATTCAGAGCATTAATATGGGCTAGATTGCGATTCTGTTCTCCAATCCATCCAGATTCAGGTTCATGTTCTTGAAGGATAGTAGAGGCTCTTCCCCGTAAGGTGTTTTGGCTTGAGAAAATGCGAATTAAACTCCGAAAAAGAGCCATAAAAAGAGCAGCTCCTACGCCTTTATCACAGACATCGGCAATGACAAAACCCAGATGATTGTCTATCTCGAAAAGATCATAAAAATCCCCTGACATTTGACGGGCAGGTTTGAAATAAGATGCCACTTCCCAATGGGACAATTGCGGTAACTCGTAGGGGAGAAAATCAATTTGAATTTGTTGTCCTTTTTCTAATTCGTCATTGAGGGCTTTCGAGTATTCATCTAGTTTAGTATAGAGTCTGGCATTTTCTAAAATTAAGGCCATTTGATCCGCTGTTGATCGCATTAATTTGGCAGTTTGGCGACTGAAATGTTCGGGTTGAGAATGCAAAAGGGTAATAATACCTAATAGAGTTTCTCCTTTAAGAATTGGCACACAGAGGGCGGCACGAGCGATATAGGGTTGGTTCGGGAGCGTTAGCCAGCGTTCATCTTGTTCCGTATCGGCGATTAAGCCCACTTCATGATGTTTATTGACCCAACCAGCGAGTCCTTTATCTAAGACGGAACCAATAAGACGATTGCGAATTTCGGGCGTAACTTCGGTTCGGGAGAGAATGGCATCGGCAATTTTACCCGATGGATCTAACACAAAAAGACTGCCTTTTTCAGCTTTGGTTTGTTCGGTGGCAATATCTAACATGGCCTGGAGTGCAGATTTTAAGATCCCCATCCCCGCCGGTGATCGCGCTATTTCCACCAGATTTTCGAGTAATTTTCGTTGGACTTCAAAAGCAGCCTTATCAATTTTACGGGCTGCGACTTCCAGCACTAAGGCAATTTGGTTAACCGTCACCTCCATTAAATCGGCCATTGCTAGGGAAAAATGATGGGGTTGAGAATGGAGAAGGGTCATGATCGCTAACAATTCCTTACCCTGAAGAATCGGTAATGTCAGGGCCGAGCGCACCTGGTAGGGTTGATTGGGAAGGGTTAACCAGCGTTCATCCTGCTCTGTATCAGTCACTAAGCCTACTTGACGATGACGAACAACCCAACCAGCCAAGCCTTGATTTAATACCTGATTTAGTACGTTGATCCGTTCCCCTGGGGTTGTTTCTCCTCTGGTTAGAATACTATGGCTGACAGTGCCATCGGCATCTAAGAGAAATAAACTACCCTTGTCCGCATTGGTCAGACTAACGGAAATATCCAGGGCCTGTTGGAGAGATTCTTTGAGTAATCCTTCCTCCTCTGTGGAAGTGGCGATCGTGATCCAATTAGTCAGCAAATTATCAGTTGGGCCAGTTGATTGAATGGGATTGTAGCGAGCCATTAAGACCAAATTTTCTAATAGTTTTCGCTGAGAGTCAAAACCTTTCTTATGATTTCTAAGTTCAGCTACCTCTTGACGCAATGAATTTAACTCTGCTTGTAGCTGATCAGGTGAGGGATTGGGTTGACTCATGCTCTTAATCCTTAACCATTTTTAACTGTTTAGTAGAATCCTGTCGCCTTAATTGTAGCCGAAACAAACTAAAGGTGATTAATTTCAATTCCTCGTTGCTCATTCATCTTGCTGAACCAGACAGCATCTTGGGTAAAAAGAATGTCAATAATCATGTCTGGAAATTCTTGATGTAAAACACTAATCATGGATTCCCGTATCTGATCAATTTCTTGGAGGGGAGTGGCTTGATAGGTAATCGGTAAGAGCCAGTAGAAATGCAAATACAATACCTGTCCAGCTTCGGTCATCCGCAGCACATATTTTTCGCAGGGAAAGTTCTGAATAGCTTCTTGAATTAAGCTTTTAATGCGATTTTGGATAATAGGAGCCGGTGCGCCGAGCATCAGTTGTTTAAAACTGGTAAGAATTACCTTAATCGGAATAGGAATGGCAAGCAGGACTAGGACAATAACAATCGTGGGATCGGCATAGGGAACCCAGCCTTTTAAGGGAGTCGTTTGCAGCCAGGTCGCCAGAGCAAAGGCAACCCCGACCGATAATCCGATCGCGCCATTAATTAACCAGTTATCGGCATCAACTTTAACGATAGGGGAATTACTTTTCTTGGCCAAATTGCGTTGGAATAGGGCCACAATTAAACAGGTAGTTGCCGCGATCGCCGCATAGAGAATGGCAATTCCAGCTTTTGTTTCCTTACCACCAGATAAGAGAGAACCCACCGAACCAGCAAAGGCAAAAATAGAGACTCCAAAGACCAGCAACCCCTTACAAAGATTGAGGAGCGGTGCAAAACCAGCATAACCAAAATTAAAGACCTTATTTTCTGGTTTCTGGAGCAATCCCGTGATCCAAAGGGTGGCGATCGCCATGAAAAAATTAACTAAATTAAAAAAACCATCCAACATAACGGCATCGGAACGAATCCAAAGACCAAAACTAATGCCAAAAACGGCGATCGACAGATTCGTCCAGAGAGAGAGATAAACAGAAGATTGTTCTAAACGACGATAATTAACCATTAATTAATTCCTACCTGTTCTTAAATCATTACTACTACCCTCAAACAAGGCTAGACCTTGTTGTATGATCGATCTATGATATAGCGAAAATTGTTCACTCATGCCGATACAAAACTTGACACAATTTTTACCCTCCTTTCCTGGAAACCTAGAATCCGTTGGACTCCTCTGTCTGCGTCTTGTTTGGGGAATTGTCCTGCTATTTTATGCCAGACCGATGTTAAAAAATCCCCTGGGTTGGATGGATATGGGCAAACCCTCCGGTATTCCAGGGCTTCTCCAAGGAATGGCTGTCATGACCATTTTGGGGGGCGGTCTAGCCATGATTTTGGGATTTCTGACCCCCTTGGCTGGCTTAGGATTAGCCGTGGCAATGGCAGTCGCTTTGTTACTACACCTGAAGGAAGGAGTTCCCTTAATGAAAGAACGCCCAGATGCTCCAGGTAAGTCCTATGAAGCCTCTTTGGTTTATTTAGCGATCGCCCTTTTGTTTGTTTTTCTGGGAGCCGGCCGATTTTCCCTCGATTTTCTCTTGTGGGGCCATTGATTAAAACATAAAGGTTGTTCGCAAGCCCCCAATCACAATACTTTGATTATTAACATCTTGGTTTGGGGCTGTGATGCACATTACATAGGGCGTAACCGTTAAATGATCGTTAATACGATGACGATAAAACGCTTCGAGATGCAGGGAAGTATCGTTTCTAAAGGCTGAGTAGGGTAAGCTTGTCTGTAGTCCAGTGAGAGCCGGTTCCATCCCCACCACTAAACCCCCTAAATTGCCTTCCTGACCCAAATCGGGAAATACCGCTTGCAGTGAATAAGTCCAAATATCCGCATCCCCCTTGCCAAAAAGACGCGCTTGAATGAAGTTTACCCAACCACCCAAAGAAAAATAAGGATTGACCGCATAATAACCTCCAAATCCATAGGCGTTGGTAGAAACAGAAGACGCATCAGCAAATAGTACTCCACTATCATCAAAGCGATTGGCTAATCCCGTTCCCACAAACCCAGACCCAGGATTAAAGGTTTGGCCATTATTAAACGCAAAATTCCCTGGCCCGAAATAGCCTTTTTGATAGAGCAATTGTAAAAATAAATTAGGAGTCGGATTGTAATTCATCTGGGCAGCAGCTACATAGTCCCCTTGAAATAAGCCCTGCCCCTCATTAGGTAAAAAACCGGTTGGAGTCATATAGGTCAAGCTCAGTACTGCCGAGTCAGAAAAGTCATAGCTGAGAGAGGCTCCAGTGCCACCCCCAATGAGATAAATGGGAGGAGCGGCAGCAAAAGAACTCACCGGGCCAACTCCAAACAAATAATCGGGGATAAATTTCGGCAGTAGGGTCGTGGCAAAGTTATAGCGATTAACGGGAACGATGGTTGCGATTAACTTATCGGTGATAGGAAATTGGTACTGAAGCGTGATATAGCGCAGCACATTATTGAGATCTCCGGCCGACGCTGCATAGGTTGTACCCTCCCTGGTAGGGCCGACCCAGCGACCATCATTGTAAGGGGCCACATCTGCCAAGGTTGTATTGGTTGAAGCCAGGCCGGCTAGTAAGGTATCTTTACCCGTGAAGCTGGTAATCTGTCCGACAAAGAGATTATATTGGGTCGCTACCTGGGGTTTTCCCTGCTGTCCTTCACCGGAAAAGTAAGCATTGGTTTGAACAATTAAGTTGCCGATCAATTTGGTCGTAGTCGAGAATTGATGATCCTCTAAAAAAGCTGTTCTATTTTCGAGGTTACTCACCTTGGCATCTAACTGGGTTAGTTCCTGTTGAAAATCCTTGGCAATCCGTTGCAGTTTGATTAAATCTTCTCGAACTCCCTTTGTATTTTTGTTCAGCGATCGCTGCATTTGGGCCAAACAAGCCTTTAAACCCGCCGCAAATTCATAACGAGAGAGGGCACGATGGCCTTGAAAGGTTCGAGCCGCATAACCACTAATACAACCATAACGTTCAATTAAACTTCGTAAGGCTTCGTAAGCCCAATCCCCAGGAGACACATCTCTTAATTCCGAAACATTGGGGACTTGCTCTATTTCACTAGGAGCAGCAGCTTTGTCTGAAGAGGCTAAAGTGGACGAAACCGGAAAACGGCTGGGTGGCCAGGGACGAATAGAGGTGGGAAATCCGTCAGTTAAAGGTGAATGGTTCGGGGTTTCAGCTAAACAGAGACTGGTATGGGTGATGATCGATACTGCGGCGATCACCACTTTCATAACCACCTGATTGCCAAAAGATTGCCTGAATTTAACCATTACTTTTCTCACCCACAAATCACACACACAAAGGAAAACAAATTATACAACAATTCTTTTCTCAGCAGTCTTAAAGAAGATTGCCCAATAGTTATGAATTAATATCAGTTAATATCATTTTTTGTTAAGTTTTATGAATGAGTAGGTAATTTAGACTAAATTAACTACAATTGAGTCTATACAAAAAACTGCTAAAGCCTCCCATCAACTTGTCTTCGGTGTATTTTTTTAAGGTGTGCAGATTGATGATCCGGTCAACAGCATAAACCCTGCTCCCAGACAAATAAAAACCGACTTTCAGAATGGTTGTGGACGGCAAAGACAATACAAAAATGATGCTTTCAAGATAGGTAGAGCGTGGCTAGAATCGACTACTCAGCACGGGATCAAAAAGGCAAAGTTGTCTTTTATGTACCTCTCTGGAAACGGGAGGGAATTTCCCTAGAACTTTTTGATAACTACTGGAAAGATGTTCACGGGCCTGTCTGTGCTCGCTTGCCTGGTCAGTACCAATACTGGCAATTCCATGTGGCTCACAATCAGG
>JAYKJI010000306.1:0-12663 GCA_035285405.1 Snowella sp.
CACAACTTGACATAGGACTTTTGCTACTCAGAATTATTGCAATGAAATCAATTACAACTACTTTTTCATCGTGATTCCGTCCAATTCCATGTGGAGCATTTTCTTGATTACCCCCTGAACGGTTACCTCAAATCATCGCTCAGAAAATATTATATCTCCTTGACATTTTCACTTTTTACTTGAGTTAGAAGGATCTCCATCGAGTGTTATTATCAAAATAGTTCACTCAATGGTTCATGACCATCAATCATGACCGTCCAACCCAAGGAAAATATCTATGGTTGCTACGCTAAATGCTCCTCACTTACAAACAGCCCTACCCGCGATCGCCGGTGAAGAAGCTAAAATTCTGGAAATTGTTAATCATAATGACCCTATTTTTTTAGGTTCAACCAACCTGCGCTTAGAAGATATTAATGCCGGATTTGCCTGTGCGCTTCATATGCACCAACCGACTATTCCAGCCGGTCGCAATGGAGAGTTAATTAGTAATTTACAATATATGTATGAACATCCAGGCGAAGGCGATAATCATAACGCTGACCCCTTTGCCTGGTGTTATCGTCGTTTAGGCGAAATCATTCCCCAACTGCTTCAAGAAGGCTGCAATCCTCGCATTATGTTGGATTATTCCGGCAATTTATTCTGGGGGTTTCAACAAATGGGGCGCAATGATATTTTAGAAAATTTAAAAAATTTAGCTTGTAACCCTCAATATCAACCCTACGTGGAATGGCTGGGAACGATGTGGAGTCATGCCGTTGTGCCCTCTACTCCGATTCCCGATCTCAAACTACAAATCCTTGCCTGGCAACATCATTTTGCCGCTATTTTTGGCTACGATGCCTTAAAACGAGTCAAAGGTTTTTCACCACCAGAAATGCACCTCCCCAATCATCCTGACACCTTGTATGAGTATATTAAAGCCTTAAAAGAATGCGGTTATCGGTGGTTAATGGTGCAGGAACATTCCGTCGAACGGTTGGATGGCTCAGGGCTTTGGCAGTCACAAAAATATATTCCTAATCGTTTAGTTGCTCGCAATTCCCAGGGTGAAGTAGTGAGTATTATCGCTCTGATTAAAACCCAAGGTTCTGATACCAAATTAGTTGCTCAAATGCAGCCCTATTTTGAGGCGAAAGGACTAGGCAAACAGTCAGTGGGACAGGTTTCTATTCCTTCCCTAGTGACTCAAATTGCTGACGGTGAAAATGGTGGGGTGATGATGAATGAATTTCCCCGCGATTATATCCGCATTAATCAAGAAATTGGTGCTCAAGGGGGCGGCAAAACCGGCACAGTTCCTTTAAATGGCACAGAATATTTAGAACTAATTGAGGCGGCGGGGGCTAATCCTCAAGATTATCCAGAAATTCAGGCAGTTCAACAACATAAAATCTGGCAACGGGTTGACGTTAACAATGCTACTCTTGAAGCAGTAGAAAAAGCGATCGCTGAATTGCAACAAATAGATTATCGCTTTCATATGGATGGAGCCTCCTGGACAGATAATCTGAGTTGGGTACAGGGCTATGAAAATGTGCTGGAGCCGATGAATCAACTCAGTGCCCTATTTCACCAAAAATATGATGTCCTAGTACAAAAAGATGCAAGCATTACGCAACGTCCGGATTATCAAGAAGCCCTACTTTATACCATGCTGGTAGAAACCAGTTGTTTCCGCTATTGGGGACAAGGAACCTGGACAGATTATGCCCGTGAACTTTATCGTCGAGGTGAAGCAATTACGAAATAGTCCCCCACTTTTTACCTCACTTTTTAGTTAATCTTGACTTTAGTGATTCCCTAGTAATTCCCTCTGAAAAATGAGGGATTTTTCTTTGTATATTGCGTCTCTCTACATGACTTTATATCCGTTAAGCTGCTTTCTAGAATTATTTTGATGCTTCACACAATCTAAGCGATCGCTGAAAAACGCTGAAAAATATCGAAAAAAGTAGAATTTAATCAAAATTATTATGTGTAATGAGGGTTTAAGCCTGCTAAAAAAGATTGAAACTTTATGTGCTAAGGTGGTTTAAAAAATAATTATTAATTATCAATTGCTTATCAAGAACCCTTTTACTAGACCTTGCTTTTTAGACCCATTTCACGGCAACGGGAGAAGACAATGAAGAATTTAGTGAGATTACTGCAAATTACGGCTGTTATGACTGGCGTTAGTTTATCTTTTTGTAAAACGGCTCAAGCCGTTAGTTTTACGATTGATTTTGATAGTTTGCCCACGCTGGGAGCGACCAATCAAAGCCAGTCTTTTGCCGATGCTAACGGTGGTAATAATACCTTTCAGGGCGTTACTTTTGGCGGTCCGGATCAATTCCGAGTGACGGGTGATGACTATCGAGTGGGAGGGGCAGCCCCTAACCCTGCGTTTGGAGTCCCTCACTCTGGCCACTATTTTCTTAACAATGCCAATACCCCTAACGATAACGTTATTCTGACCACGACCAATGTCCTGAAAGAAGCCTGGTTTGGTCGTAATGAGTACTATGGATACGGTGGTGGTGCCAGTTCTGTGACGGTGACAGCCTTTAGCGGCAGTGGGGATCTTGGTTCAGTGACGATCGCCTTACCCGATACCTTTCCTTATACAGGGAACCTTCCTTTCCCTAATCAATCCATTGGTAATGGACTCCCTGATCCGATGGTACGAATGGATACCAGCCATTTTTCAAGTTTAGTGGGGATTACGGGCTATCGCATTAGTCGTGTGGAAGTCGGTTCCTTCAGCGGCAATTGGGTCGCAGATGATTTAACCTTTGAGACTCCCGTACCTGAACCGCTCACAGTTTTGGGGTCAATGGCAGCGATCGCCTTTGCAACAAGTTTTGAACGAAAATTGGCCAAAGACAAAAACGAACCAAAAGACAGTTAGGGATCAGCAAGATAGTCTCAATCCTCATCAATTCTCATAAATCTATCTTTTTTGCGTTAAATTAACCTTATCCTTAACCTTTTCTGATCATATGCGAGCTTTACTGATCTACCCCTTGTTCCCCCCTACCTTCTGGTCTTACGAAAAGATTTTGGAATTAGTTAATCGCAAAGTGCTACTCCCGCCCCTGGGACTGATTACTGTGGCAGCGATTCTTCCCCAAAACTGGGAATTTAAACTGGTTGATCGTAATATTCGCTCTGTCACTGAAGAGGAGTGGGATTGGGCCGAGGTGGTGATCCTCTCCGGCATGATCGTACAACGGGGAGATTTATTAGAGCATGTGCGGGAAGCAAAACGACGTAATAAGCTAGTAGCGGTGGGTGGCCCCTATGCAACCTCTGTACCGGAAGAAGTGCAAGCGGCGGGCGTTGATTTTCTGGTTTTGGATGAAGGGGAATTGACTCTACCTCAGTTTGTTGAAGCGATCGAACGGGGAGAAACCCAGGGGATTTTCCGAGCCACCGAAAAACCAGATGTCACCATTACCCCTGTTCCCCGTTATGATCTCTTGGAATTAGATGCCTATGATTCCATGTCAGTACAGTTTTCACGGGGTTGTCCCTTCCAATGTGAGTTTTGCGATATTATCGTTCTCTATGGTCGTAAACCTCGCACCAAGGCTCCTGAGCAGTTACTCAGGGAATTGGATTATCTCTACGAACTAGGCTGGCGACGTAGCATTTTTATGGTCGATGATAACTTCATTGGCAATAAACGTAATGTTAAATTATTTCTTAAAGAACTCAAAATCTGGCAGGCTGAAAAACAATATCCTTTCCGTTTCAATACGGAAGCTTCTGTGGATTTAGCAGATGATCCAGAATTAATGGATTTAATGTTGGAATGCAATTTTGATGCAGTATTTTTAGGCATTGAAACTCCCGACGAAGATAGTTTAGAATTTACGAAAAAATACCAAAATACCCGCAGTTCATTGGCCAATTCGGTAGATCGTATTATGGCTGCTGGTTTACGTCCCATGGCCGGCTTTATTATCGGTTTTGATAACGAGAAAAAAGGAGCGGGGGAAAGGATTATTCGCTTTGTGGAAACGGCGGCGATCCCTACTGCTATGTTTGGAATGTTACAGGCATTACCCCATACGGCTCTTTGGCATCGTCTAGAAAAAGAAGGGCGTTTACGGGATATCGGTAAACAGGATATTAATCAAAGTAGTTTGATGAATTTTGTGCCGACTCGTCCTTTAGAGGATATTGCCCAGGAATACATTGAAACCTTTTGGGAACTCTACGAACCGAAGCGTTATATCGATCGCGTTTACCGTTGTTTTCTGAAACTAGGGCCACCAAAATGTAAGGCTCCGGCTAAATTTCCTAGTTGGGAAGATATTCGAGCCTTAGGAATTGTGATCTGGCGACAAGGAATTAAACGAGATACCCGTTGGAAATTCTGGCATCATCTCTTCAGTATTCTGAAAAATAATCCGGCTCTCTGGGAGTATTATTTAATTATGTGTGCCCATAATGAGCATTTTCTCTACTATCGTAAAATTGTGCGGGATAAAATTGAGATTCAAGTTGAGGAATATTTAGCACAACAAACTCAGTTACCTGTGAAGGAAAAGGAGGGTGTTTTGGTTGGCTAGTTTTTAACCAATCAAATTCATTCTAATTTATTTTTTATCCCCCTAATTTATCTTTTAAGAGGGAAAATTTTTTGTACAGAGAAAAATAACGTTCAAGTCTGATGAAACAACTCAAATCGCGGGTGAGTGATCTGCGAAGTTTGTTTGAAAAAAATATCACGATCGCCTATGTCGCAGAACCACTTAAAGCTTTTCCGGCAACGACAGAAACGACGATCGCCTTAGCTTGGATGGAGGAGCGAGATTTTGATGTGATTGGCATTGAACAGGAAGGAGAAACAACGGGTTATGTAGAACGCCCTAGCTTGTTAGGAAAAGGTGGTTGTTGTGGAGACTATGAACAACCGTTTCTTTTGTTTGAACTAGTCGCTATTTCTACTCCTCTGTTAAAAATTCTGCCTCTATTTCAGCAAAAGTCTCGTCTTTTTGTTCTGGAAAACCATCAAGTCAATGGCATTATTACCCAGGGAGATTTACAAAAAGCACCCGTGCGGATGTTGTTATTTAGTTTAGTGACACTCCTAGAAATGAATCTTTTACGGCTCATTCGTCATCATTACGAAGATCATCATTGGCAACAGGTTCTTAAAACAGAAAGATTGAATTTAGCACGCAAATATTGGCAGGAAAGTCTGGCTCGTAATGAAGCGACCGATTTACTAGATTATTTACAATTTTGTGATAAGCGGGACTTAGTTTTAGCCCATCCCCAACTCTTACAAAAATTAGGTTTACCCTCTAAGCGTCACAGCGATCGCCTTTTGAAAGAAGCCGAACAATTACGGAACCGTTTAGCCCATGCCCAGGATTTAGTTAGTGGTTCTTCCTGGCAAGAATTAATTAGCCTCGCTGGTGCGATCGAACAAGTCTTAGTTTGCTGCGAAGAAAGTTTTTATTCAACAGAAAAAAGTTACTAACGATTGTCAATTTAGAGAAAATGACCAGGGGTCTAGCTTCAGGTTCTTTTTGAAAAATCATGTTATGATCGGCACATTCGACAAGCCGTCAAACTTGTTGATCTTCTCGGTTAAAATTTTTAGAAAAATTTATGAAAAACTCATTGCCATCTGTTTCGAGAGTCAGTGTTTTGTGTCTCAGTCTCCTGACCCTATCTCCCCTACTCTTAACTTCGGTTACGCCTCTTCTGGCTCAAATGGCTCCCAAACCTCAACCTTCGGCGGGTTCTAACCACAGAGGGGGAATGGGCATGATGGATGATCAACACTTCATTATTATGATGATTCCTCACCACGAAAGCGCGATCGCCATGGCCAATTTAGCCCTTACTCGTGCTCAACATCCTGAAATCAAGCAACTTGCTCAAAATATTAAAGTCAGTCAAAGTCAAGAAATTAAGCAAATGCAGGAGTGGTATAAACAGTGGTATGGAACCAGCGTTCCCAAGCCAAATAGTAATAACAGGGGAGGCATGGGCGGTATGATGCACGGGGGGCATCAAGGTATGATGTCTAATATGAATACTGATCTCACGGCATTAAGGAAGGCCAAGAATTTTGATCAAGTCTTTATTGAAGAAATGATTCCTCATCACCAAATGGCTGTTATGATGTCTCAACATTTACTGCCCAATAGCCAACATCCCGAAATGAAAAAACTGGCTCAGGCGATTATTACGGCCCAAACCCAGGAAATTAAAGAAATGGAGCAATGGTATCAAAAATGGTATCCTGCCTCTCCCCAAACTTCACCTTCTAAAAAGTAACACTAATCATCAGAACTTTATGCTCAATGATCGATCCTCGCAATTTTTAACCGAAACTGAATCAGCAGCGGTAGATAGGGCGTTATTAACTCAACCAGAAAAGTTTCTCACTCGTTTAACCATTTCTTCCCTGCGTCTGTTAAAGCTAATTGCCGAAGATATTCAAACGCCCGTAGAAGATCTTACGCCGGATCAGATTATTGTCTGGTTTGAAAAGGATGCTAAAATTAAGCTGGAACAAGGGTTAGACTCTTCTGTTCTCAAGTGGTGAAAATCCTTCTTAACCTCGATCATTATCCCTAAAATAGACTCTTATGACGATTTCTTTGACAGTATCCAGTATTGCCTGTGAAGGTTGTGCCGATGGTGTTACCAAAGCTATCCATCATCAAGATCCCCATGCTCTGGTCAAGGTAGATGTGGCAACTAAGTTAGTCACGGTAGAAACCACTGCTGCTGAAACGGATATTAGAAACGCGATCGCCGATGCGGGCCATGAAGTTGCCGATTGAGTCAGCGAATTGGGCCAAGGGAAACAAAAACTTGCTAAGATAATCTGGGCCCAAACTTAAACTATATAGCTATCAACTCCACTATGTCCCAGACCTATAATGTTGAGATCCATCACGATCAAAATGTTTATACCATTCAAGTTCCTGAAGATAAAACTGTTTTAGCCGTTGCCCAGGATGCTGGCTTGAATTTGCCGACCTCCTGTGGGGCTGGAGTTTGTACGACTTGCGCAGCCTTGCTTTTAAGTGGAACCGTTGATCAAGCTGATGGCATGGGAATTTCTCCTGAACTTCAAGCAGAAGGTTATGCTCTGTTGTGTGTTGCTTATCCTCGCTCTGATCTGAAAATTCAAACTGGAAAAGAAGACGAGGTTTATACCCGTCAATTTAAACAGGCTTAACCGCCTAGATATTACCCTCTAGACAACCTCAAAATTAGAAGCAAGCTTCAACAACCATGAAAAATCCCCTACTTGAGGGGATAATTGTTTTTTTTAGCGACAATTAGGTCAAAAATAGTGTGGACTGAAGATCTAAGAAAGTAAAACCGCCGAAATTGCTAATAGGGCATTAATCAGGTAAAACATACCGACAATCTGAGTTTCTGCCCAACCACTGAGTTCTAAATGATGATGAAGGGGAGCCATTTTGAACAGACGTTTGCCTTTACCATCAGGGCCTTTAGTGGCTTTATAGTAGCCAACCTGGGCAATAACCGATAGGGATTCAGCCAAAAAGATACCGCTTAATAGCAATAGACCCCAAAGATTGCCACTAATTAAGCCAACAGCCGCTAATCCTCCTCCTAAAGCCAGGGAACCCGTATCGCCCATAAACACTTTAGCGGGATTACGATTGTGCTGGACAAAGCCTAAACAGCCTCCACTCACACAGGCACAAAAAATACCTAATGCAGGTGAGTCACCAGCGACCAAAACCCCCAATCCCATAAAAGCGATCGCGGCGGTTCCAGCGGCCAAACCATCCACCCCATCCGTTAAATTAGTGGCATTGCTTTCGGCTACTAGGGTAAAACTTGCCAATAACCAAAAGAAAAAACCGAGGGGAATTATTAGACCAGGTAACTGCACCTGGGTAATCTCAGAGGATTGGCTAAAAAAGATCCACACACAAAAGGCAACAGCGATCGCAATTTGTAGGATTAATTTTTGGCGAGGGGTCAGACCCTTATTGGATTGTTGCCGAAGAATTTGCCAATCATCCACCCAACCGATCCCCATATAGGCCAAGGTCACTAAACCGACTGCTACCACGTCCAGATTAAACCTTGTCCAGACAAAGGCAACGGCGATCGCAACAGGGACAAAAAAAATCCCCCCCATGGTCGGTGTACCCGCTTTCTTTAAATGGGATTGGGGGCCATCTTCCTGGATAACTTGCCCCGCCTTGAGTTGTCGTAGTAATGGCACGACCCCATAGCCTAGTAATCCACTCAACAAAGCCATTACGCCCAGGGGCAACAATAAACTCAGATCCGGAAGACCCTGAAAATTACTATCTATGGGGCCTAGACCCACACTTAAACCGAAGAGTAGAACGGTTAACAAAACCAACAATTGCACACCTGTCGGCTTTTTCAAGACATCTAAGGATGGAGACTTGGCATTCATAATGATTTTTTTAGGCAATTTCCCACAAAGAATATACCAGCAAGTTTCCCTGTCTTGGGAAATTTAGGGGACAAAAAGAATATTCTCGTGGCTGGAAACATCCTCAAATCAGTCTTTTACCCACATCCTTTAGTCTTCATCACTCAAATCTAGATCATCATCGACATCATCATAGAGGTGATCATCCACATCCATTAATTCCGAAATTTCAACGTCATCGTTTAATGGTTCTAACTGCGGATCTTCCTTTTCACGCGGGATCAAACGATGGGTCTCCTGTAACCAATCTAGTAGAGAAGTATCACGGGTAACGGGTAACACCGCCGCCGGTTCATAACGAGGTTCTTGACGGAGGGAGGGGTTATAGATTGTCATCAGTTTGTTTCAAACCTCAATGGTTTTGCAAGCAATTGTAATTAACGTTAGTCAGACACATCAAGTATATCAAGGATTTGGTGGATTTCAATTATCAATTTATTCCAAAAGGATTATCGTTACTGTTAGTAAAATTCTACCTGTAGATAATTCGTTGATCGCTTATCCTGGGTCAAGGCACGGTAGGACTTCCACCATTGCCTCTGAAAACATCATCAACGAAAAATGTACAGCAAGAAATATCTCAACAAGAAAAATCTCCTCAATGATGCAAAATTTAGGAGTTTTTTTTACTTAATTTGAATCATATCAATTTTATTTAGGAAAGTAGTCAGCATCTAAAACTTGTTCAGAGCTAAAAGGACAATCCGATCCTCCCATTGATTCGATACCCAATTGGCTTAGAGGCTAATCATTTATCGAGCATCATAGAAGTTCAGGATGCCCATTCCACAAGATATCGTTTTTTTACTTAACGGTAAGGGGCGATCGCGTCTTAAGAAGATAAAATCGTAAATAGCAAAATTAATCGTAATCTAGATTATGATAACAACCGCCGATGATGTGTGGCGATTACTCGCCGAATTAACGACTGCCCAACAAGAAACTAACCGACGCTTTCAAGAAACTAACCGACGTTTTCAAGAAACAGAACGCCTATTAAAGGAACAATCCCAGGAAACAACTCGCCTACTCAGGGAACAATCTCAAGAAACTGACCGCAGAATCCGCGAGGTTAACAAACAAATTGGTGATCTCGGCGGCAAGTGGGGGAGATTTGTGGAGAACATGGTGGCTCCAGCCTGTGAAACTATCTTTTTAAAGCGAGGAATTCCCGTTCATCAAGTCAGTCAACGGGTGAAAAAACGTTTAAATGAACAAACCTTAGAAATTGATGTCCTTGTCACCAATGAAAATCATGTTTTAGTGGTTGAGGTCAAAAGTAGTTTGGGAGTAAATGATGTCAAAGAATTACAATCAGACTTAAACAAATTTAGACAGTTTTTTCCAGAATATAACCAGAAGCAACTATACGGAGCCGTTGCGGGCATTGAGATTGAAGAGGGAGCGGATCGCTATGCCTATCATCAAGGTTTATTTGTTTTAGCTCAGGCGGGAGAGACGGTTTCTATTTTAAATAGTCCTGATTTTCAACCTAAAAATTGGTAATTAGGCGATCGCTTTTTGTATCTAGGAGAGGGCGATCGCGGTCTATGGGCCAATCAGCAGTAAAAAAATCAGTTAAACTAAGATTCAACGGTTTGCAGGAGTTTGAGCTATGACAGGAATTGAAACATCGATCGCAACGGCTGTAGTGGGTCAGCTAACTAAATTTGGTTGGGATGTGATCAGCAAAAATGAGTTTTTGAATCAGGAAATTTATATCGGCAAATCGTTGCAGGATATTTTGTATTATCTTTATCAGCAATACGCTAAAAACTATCGGGAAAGGCACGGTCAAGTGAGTGTCCTCAGAATGTCTAAGGCGATGGATTTGGAATCTATTTATGTTAATGTTCAATGTTTAGATGATTTTGCGCGAGATTATTTGATTGATTCTGTCACCCTTGAAAAACGTTTTCGGGAAACCAATCAGCGACAGTTTCGTTATGCTTTTGAAAGAAACAAACGCAAAGATGGTTTAACATTTGCTAACGATGCAAAATATTTAATGGTATTTGGTGGGCCAGGCATTGGCAAATCAACTTTTTTACGGAAAGTGGGGTTAGAAGCTCTGAAAGGAAATCAAGGCAGTTACCAACATCGGTTGATCCCTGTGTTCTTGGAATTGAAAAAGTTTAAGGAGTCGCAAATTAATATTCAGGCATTAATTGAAAAAGAATTTGAAATCTGTGGCTTTCCCGATGTACAGAAAAATGTTAGCAAAAAACTTGCTGAAGGTAAGTTATTAATTTTACTCGATGGTTTAGATGAAGTGCCGACAGAAAATCGTGAGAATGTGATTGAAAAGATTCAAGATTTTGTTGATTTGCACAAAAAAAATCGCTTTATTCTTTCCTGTCGCACTGCCGCTAGAACGACCAATTTAAACCGTTTTATTAATATTGAAGTGGCAGAGTTTGATGATCAACAGATTCAAACTTTTATTCAGCATTGGTTTAGTTCAGAAGCGGATCAAGAAGCCGAAATTGCTAAAAATTGCTGGGAATTATTAACCCAATCTGAATATAAAGCGGCTAAAGATTTGGCCCACACGCCCTTATTATTAACTTTTCTTTGTTTAACCTATCGTCGTACCCTTGCTTTTCCGACTAATCGCAGTTCTCTCTATGAAAGAGCGTTACGCATTTTTTTAGAAGAATGGTCTGCCGAAAAACAGTTGACTTCCCATCGTAAGTTAGTTTATGAGGGCTTAAATATTGATCTTGAAGAAGGTTTACTCTCGGAAATTGCCTATCTTAATTTTGTGGAAGATCATCTTTTCTTAGAAAAACGAGAACTGGTTAAACAAATTAAAACTCATCTTCAGCAAAATCTGAATGCACCTCAAACGCTTGATGGTGAAAAGGTGTTAAAAACCATTGAATTGGAACAGGGAATTTTAGTAGAACAGGCCAGTAATGTTTATTCTTTTTCCCATTTAACGCTTCAGGAATACCTGACGGCTCGCTACATTGTAGAAAATGATCTCTATGAAACCATCGTTAAAAATCATCTGACCGAAACCCGTTGGCATGAAGTTTTTCTGTTGGTGGCAGGTTTACTACGGGGTAAAGTTAATCAGTTATTTAAAGCGGATCACTTATTATTGGCAATGGAAAAAGAAGCTAATCATTATCTGAAAACGTCCCTCGGTAAATCTAAATTAGTGCCGATTTTGCAATGGGCAGATGAGATGACCAAAGATTCTCCTGATAGTCCCATTAAACCAGTGGGAAGAAGGGCGATCGCTTATGTCAGCGTCTACGCCATCGTCTACGTCATCGCCTATGAAGTCCCCACCTATAAAATTGACCACGCTAACGCCATCGTCTATGATATCTCCTATAAAATCATTGACCACGCCATCGTCTACGCCATCGCCTATGGCTATCGCTATTATGACGATAACGCCATCGTCATTAATAAGTTTATTGAATTAGCTAACTTATTTGCTCAGGATCGAATTTTTTCGAGAGTTAATATTCCCCAATTGATCCCTGATTTAGAAGCCTTAAAAAAAGTTATTCTTAATAATGAAGCAAATACAAAAGAATATCAAGATTTTTCTAAGCAATTATTGAAAACTTGGAATACAGCCTTTGCTTTAACCCCTGAACTACTCAATTTATCTGAGGACGAAATTAAAGAAATAGACAATCATTATTTTTATATTTATCGCCTCATTATTAACTGCCAAAAAGTTGCGGTTAATATTTCCCCTACCGTCTGGCAAGAAATCGAAGAGCGAATGCTTCGCGTCCCCTAATTTGTACTTTTAGCCCTCAAGTCTTGCCTTGATAATTGCATGAGATTACCTAATGTTAAATCCGTTTTTATTGACCTTAATAAACTACAAAACTATAGCCTCAACCCAGAACACGATCGCGGCAAACATAAATCTCGATTATTTTCTGCTATTCTAGGATTAGACAGTAATGACGCTGAATGGCTTAAAAATTTTATTTTAGAAGCAATTCAAATCTATCCTGCTGTTCCCACATTGTTAGATGAATACGGACAGCGTTACACAGTTGACTTTCCGATGACTCACAACTAAAATACAGCCAATATTCGTACAACTTGGATTATTCGCCCTAATGAAGACTTTCCCCGTTTAGTTAGTTGCTATATTAGACCTGTTGGGAAATAAAAGAGAAACAGAAAGTTTGCACAGTAAGGATTTCATCATCTCT
>JAYKJI010000307.1:0-10971 GCA_035285405.1 Snowella sp.
ATCAGATTTCACGCCAGTTATTTATTCCTGTTATTCGCCAATTTATTCTTGACCATCATACACAAACTCCTCCTTACTTCTGTCCCTAGCACATTTTCTTGTTTTTGACAATGCGTAACTCCTATAAGGTTCTAAACTGGTGGCTCTCTGGCAATTGAGGTGATCGGTTTATCTTATATTGCTTAAGGGCGAACGCAATTCGCCCCTACAGAAGGTTTTTGCGGGAGCGTAGGGGCGCAAGGCTTGCGCCCAAAAGTAGCAAATTTAACAGTTGACACCATTGATCCAAGAGAGCCAACTGGTGGAGTCTGCTTCCAGAAAGTAGTCAGTCCATTCATTGTAAATTGCGACCTATCTTCCCCACCAATCTAGAACACTAACCTTTAACTACAACGCCCCAAACTTTGAAGTTTCCAACCAGTAGGATCATCACAGGCAAAATTCACAAAGAATCCTATGTTTCCTGCTCCTCGGGTACCATAGGCACTGTTGGGAAACTCCACGTTTTGTCCAAATCGAGAGGCACCCTGAACCTTGCTATTAGGATCAGTATAGCCCCAGCTTGTAACCCCAACAACAACGTTACGGTTAGCTGCGGAACCGTAGGAACCACCTGTCGCATTGACTCCAAAATTAACGAGCCAAGGACCACCACTAGATCCACCTGTCATCGCGGATCCTAACTCAGTATTTTTTAGATTACCGTTGATGTAAGGAGCACCGTAAGCAGTATTAATCTGCATTATGTTACCCGAATCAAAAGAACCTGGGTATCCCAATTGAGTAATAGCTGCAAACAGCTTGTTACCAAAGACGGATTGAAAACCTGAAGCGGGGATAGCATAACTATAATCATTCCATCCATAGCCAAAATAGCCAGCAACCACACCTGCTTGCTGACCTGAACTATTATTGGGAAGTGAAATTAAAGCGATATCATTGTTGCAGACAACTCCAGGCCCAGAACTGTCACAAGTATCAGTTCCATTGTAGTAGGTACTAGAGATCACGTAGGACGAACTTTCAAATTCTCCGTAGGGCTTGCTATTGGTAGTTCCTTTAAAGGCCGGAACAAATTTAACCTTTGTGGCCCATCCGTTAGCCTGTTGCCCAAAATTATGAACACAGTGTGCCGCAGTCACGACTAGACTTTTTCCAATCAACGAAGCAGAACAAATATAGTTGTAGGTAGTTCCACCAAAAGCCATATACAGTTTTCCTGCGCGCCGGTAGGGATCGGCTTGAGCTTCATTAGTTGTACCACCTAAGACGCGGGATGAGGTAAAAGGAACTGTAGTAGCTGAGCCATAAGAAGCTGGAACAACATTCTGATCGCCAGATCCCTGGGCACTACCGGAAGATTCCCCCTGTACATTTGCTGGTGCTACCGAGGTACCAGTCGGAGGTTTAACGAGTATTGGCATCCGCGATTGCAGTTTATCTGGCGAAAGGGTATCGAACTTCTTGCCCTTAAATGCCTGCCCGACACCATCAGCGTCAGAGGAAACGCCTCTTGCTGATTTTGGCAGAGCAGACACATCCATCGTATTAACGAAACCCGTCGCTGACAGAACAAAGGTGCTAATAAGGCAACGTGACATGAAAGAGATTTTCGGTTTCATAATTCAGTCTTCCCTATGTACTTTATCAATCTGAACTTACTTTAATACATATTTCCTGAGTTGGCTAGTAGTCCAGTAACAAAAATTTACTATTTAGTATGAAGACCAAGAAAACACCCTGGGAGCGAATTAACCAATTATACTCTGAACGGGTTGGAGCTTAACTTTTTGAAAATGCCTAAAATCTTTACCAGATTAGGGTTCTAGCCCTTTTTCCAAGAAGTAAATTTCTTAGCCGTTTAGAGTATAGTAAAGAAAAGTAACGTTCTAGACCTGGGGGATATACTTTTGGAAAGCAGTCAGTCTCTTAAATTAGGATCCATTTTATCCACCGGCTCAGAAAACTAGCACGGAATTAACCACCGCGTAATTTTTGTGCCCAAACCTTGGTTGGTAAGCCCCAAACATAGATAAAGCCTTCTGCTGCTTTATGGTCAAATTGATCTTCCATACCGTAGGTGGCTAAATCGGCATCGTAAATAGAGTAATCAGACTGGCGACCTACTACCCTGGCAGTCCCTTTCAAAAACTTAACTCGTACCATTCCTGTCACCCGTTCCTGGGTTTTAAGAATAAAAGCATCCAAGGATTCCTTGAGAGGACTGTACCATAAGCCACGATAAATTAATTGGCTATAGATTTCTTCAACGGAATTTTTGTAATGGCTAACATCGGCGGTGAGGGTCAAGCTTTCGAGATCACGGTGAGCGTCAATAAGTACTAATAAAGCAGGTGCTTCGTAGATTTCCCGTGATTTAATACCGACAACCCGATTTTCAATCATATCCAAACGACCAAAACCATGATTACCAGCAATCTCATTTAAGCGGCTGATTAGGGTAACTCCATCTAAGACAACACCATTTAAGCTAACCGGAATGCCTTTTTCAAAACCGATATTCACATATTCTGGCTCATCAGGAGTGTCGGCGATCGCCTTGGTCATCAGATAAATTTCTTCCGGTGGTTCGGTCATGGGATCTTCTAGGGGGCCAGCCTCAATACTGCGACCGAGTAAGTTACGGTCAATACTGAAGGGAGAGGATTTTTTAACGGGTGATTCCACGCCAAAACGTTCTCCGTAGGCAATGGTCTCTTCCCGACTCATGTTCCATTCCCGGGCAGGAGCTAAAACCTTGATTTCAGGGTTAAGGGCCATGATACTGATATCGAAGCGAACCTGATCATTGCCTTTCCCAGTACAACCATGAGCCACCGCATCGGCTCCGTATTTTTCTGCCGCTTCCACCAACATTTTGGCAATCAAAGGACGGGCTAGGGCAGTGGAGAGCGGATAACGATTTTCGTAGAGGGCATTGGCTTGAATGGAGCGAAAGGCATAATCCGTGACAAATTCAGCTTGGCCATCCACAACTAACGATTCAACGGCACCACACCGTAGAGCTTTGGCTTGAACTGGCCCTAGTTCATCCCCCTGACCTAAATCTGCTGCTAGGGTAATGACTTCTTTAACTCCCCATTCGTGGATAAGATAGGGGATACAAACGGAGGTATCAACCCCACCCGAATATGCTAAAACAACTTTATTGGCACGACCCATAGATGGTTTACCCTAAAAATGACTAACGGGCTATTTTAACAGGTATCACTAGGGTCAAGGGGATAAATACACAGGAAACCTTGACGGTTAACAGCTTGTCAAAAGTTGGGTAGAAAAATTTGAGAATAGAGGGCCAGCAAGCGATCGCCCCAAAATAGACTCAATAAGGCTCCTCCGGCCAAAAAAGGGCCAAAGGGAAATCCCTGTCGTTGTTTCAGTCCTCCCACCGCGATCGCCAATCCCCCAATGATTGCCCCTAAACTACAGGCGAGAAAAACAGAAACCAGCAGTAATTTCCAGCCTAACCAAGCCCCCATCATGGCCGCCAACTTGGGATCACCGTCTCCCATTGCTTCTTGACCCAACCAAAAAGTACCGATAATGCGAATTAAATCTAATAGCCAAAGACCCATTAAGGCTCCTCCCAAACCTTGCATAAAAGCTTGAGCCAATTCTCCCCGTTGGCTACCCAAAAGCAGTTGTAAAATTAAACCCACCACTAAACCCGACTTGGTTAACACACTGGGCAAGGTCATCGTGTCCCAATCGATCAGAGCTAAAGCCAGCAAAAAACTGATCAATACCCAGTAATTCAGTGTTTGACCTGTCCAGCCAAATTGCATCAGAGTGAAACAAAAAAGTATCCCCGTTACCAGTTCCACCAGGGGATAGCGCATTGGGATTTCCGCATGACACCAACGACATTTTCCTCGTAACCAAAGCCAACCAAGAACAGGTACATTTTCCGTTGTACCCAAAGAATGAAAACAATGCGGGCAACGAGAGGGAGGATGGATTAGAGAAAGACCGACCGGCAGACGATAGATGACAACGTTGAGAAAGCTACCCACAGAAGCACCAAAGGCAAAGACAAAAGGTAGAATCCCCAATGTAAAGATTAAATCGGCTGAGATGGGTAAACTCATGTTCGGTAAAAATAATGATTAGTGGTGAAAACGTTACTAAACCAATGACAAGATTTAGTTACTAACGAAAAGTCGCCTATCTTCACTGGTTTGCTTCAGCTTGTTTAAGAATTGTATGTTTTTCCGCAGATCTTAAAGAAGGGCATAATAGGATAGGTGGGTGATTGATCTCCCCTATTTTTCCTGATTTAGTTCGTTTCTATGCCCAATTATCAACCTCCTGTCAGCCAACTGTTAACCTACGGCGATTGTCGTGAACACGCAAACTGGGCTAATTATCGGGAAGAATTTTCCTTCACCATTGATCATATCCCTGTCTTAACTGCCATGACGGTCGATCAAGAACTGCTGAGTGCGGACTCTGATAGTTTGGAAGTTTGGGCCCCTGTTCATGCTTGGCGTGCTTTGTATCAATTTGGCCCCACCGCGATCGCGGCTCTAGACCCCTTACTGACCTTACCCTCTCTCTTGCCAGATGATGACTGGATAAAAAGTGAAGTCCCTAAAGTCATTGGTAATATAGGGGAATTAATTGTTCCAGTCCTAGAGCAAGAATGGGATAATGCCATCAAAGACGAGGATCAGCTTCTTTTTTTAACAGAGTGTTTTAAGGAACTAGGCGAACACTATCCCCATTGCCAAGCCCAGATTAATGCCATTGCTACTCGCCATCTGGAAAACTATCGTCATAACACGGATACGGTTAATGGTTTTTTGATCGCATTGCTCTGCGATTTTGGCGGGTGTGAAGCTTTGCCCCTGATTGAGAGAGTCTTTTTTGAAGGCAAATTAGATACGTTTATAACCAACTGGGAAGATGTTCAGATTTCCTTTGATATCAACGATCCCGATCCTAGTCAAGCCACTGTCAAAGACATTATCCACCTGGCAGGACAATCGCGTCCTAAAGCCAAAGGATTTGGAGAAACTCATGCCCAAAGTTCTCCCACAAGTAAATCTGCAAAAAGAAAAGGTAAGGGGTAATTAACGGTGGGAATTTTTAAATAAGTTTGAAAGAGAGATTACCGAACCTAGTGCAACTCAGCAGAAAAATGGCATTAATGTCTAAAAAGCCCAAGGAATTGTTGGAAATTATCGCTTTTTTTCTCTGGGTCTGATTGACACAACTTTCCAGTTAACCGCCATTCTAGCTGACAAGATGTACAGCAAACAACAGCGTGTAAAAATCTCTGTGCTAGAATTAGCAACACATAGGGCAAGCTGAGGTGATGGATTAGATTATGTTTGAACGCTTTACAGAAAAAGCTATTAAAGTAATCATGCTCGCACAGGAAGAAGCCCGTCGCCTCGGACATAACTTCGTAGGGACGGAACAGATTCTTTTGGGCTTGATTGGTGAAGGCACTGGAGTCGCTGCCAAGGTTTTGAAGTCAATGGGGGTTAATCTCAAGGATGCCCGCATTGAAGTCGAAAAGATTATCGGGCGCGGTTCAGGGTTTGTGGCGGTGGAAATTCCCTTCACCCCCAGGGCAAAACGAGTTTTGGAGCTTTCCCTCGAAGAAGCCCGCCAATTGGGACATAACTATATTGGAACAGAACACCTACTCCTCGGTTTAATTCGAGAGGGGGAAGGAGTTGCTGCTAGAGTTTTAGAAAATCTGGGGGTTGACCTGACCAAGGTTCGTACCCAGGTAATTCGGATGTTGGGCGAAACGGCGGAAGTCGGTGCGGGTGTCGGTGGCGGCGGTGGTCGCCAGAAAACCCCAACCTTGGACGAATTTGGCTCGAATTTAACCCAATTAGCGGCGGACGGTAAACTTGATCCCGTTGTCGGTCGCCAAAAGGAAATTGAACGGGTGATCCAAATCCTGGGTCGTCGTACTAAAAACAATCCCGTTTTAATTGGGGAGCCTGGAGTCGGTAAAACGGCGATCGCCGAAGGATTAGCCCAACGCATTGCCAACAAAGATATTCCCGACATTCTCGAAGAAAAACGGGTAATGACCCTGGATATTGGTTTACTTGTAGCCGGGACTAAATATCGGGGTGAGTTTGAGGAACGCCTCAAAAAGATCATGGACGAAATTCGCACGGCGGGGAATGTCATCCTCGTTATTGACGAAGTTCATACCCTCATCGGTGCGGGGGCTGCGGAAGGGGCCATTGATGCCGCTAATATTCTCAAACCTGCTTTGGCGCGGGGAGAATTGCAGTGTATCGGTGCAACCACTTTAGATGAGTACCGCAAACATATTGAACGGGATGCGGCCCTAGAGCGTCGTTTCCAACCCGTGATGGTGGGTGAGCCTTCCGTTGCCGAAACCATTGAAATTCTTTACGGCTTACGGGAACGTTACGAACAGCACCACAAGCTCAAAATTTTGGATGAGGCTTTGGATGCGGCGGCCAAACTTTCTGACCGTTATATTTCTGACCGTTATTTACCCGATAAGGCGATCGATCTGATTGATGAAGCAGGTTCGCGGGTTCGTTTAATTAATTCCCAATTGCCCCCAGAGGCTAAGGAATTAGATAAACAATTGCGTCAAATTCTTAAGGATAAGGATGATGCCGTTCGTTCCCAGAAATTCGATGAAGCGGGTAAACTCCGCGATCGGGAAATGGAGATCAAACAGCAAATCCGTGATATTGCCTCTGCCAAGAAAGGGACTCAAGGCGATGGCGATGAAGCCCAGGTGACATCGGAAGAAATCGCTCACATTGTCGCTTCCTGGACGGGGGTTCCGGTTCAAAAGCTAACGGAATCCGAGTCTGACAAACTGATGCACATGGAAGACACTTTGCATCAACGTTTGATTGGTCAAGAGGATGCGGTGAAAGCGGTTTCTCGTGCCATTCGTCGGGCGCGGGTTGGTCTGAAAAATCCCAATCGTCCGATCGCCAGCTTTATTTTCTCTGGGCCGACAGGGGTGGGTAAAACGGAGTTAACCAAGGCTCTTGCATCCTATTTCTTCGGTTCGGAAGAGGCGATGATCCGTTTGGATATGTCGGAATTCATGGAACGGCATACGGTTTCTAAGTTAATTGGTTCTCCTCCAGGCTATGTCGGCTATAACGAAGGTGGTCAGTTAACGGAAGCAGTGCGTCGTCGTCCCTATACGGTTGTTCTCTTTGATGAAATTGAGAAGGCTCACCCCGACATCTTTAATATGCTGTTGCAGATTTTAGAAGATGGTCGTCTAACGGATGCCAAGGGTCGTACTGTTGACTTCAAGAATACCCTTTTAATTATGACCTCGAACATTGGTTCTAAAGTCATTGAGAAAGGTGGCGGTGGTTTGGGCTTTGAGTTTGAAACCGATCAAGCCGAGTCTCAATACAATCGCATTCGTGCCTTAGTTAATGAGGAGTTGAAGAATTATTTCCGTCCAGAGTTTCTCAATCGTTTGGATGAAATTATTGTCTTCCGTCAACTCAACAAAGAAGAGGTCAAGGAAATTTCTGAAATCCTCTTGCGCGAAGTCTTTGCCCGTCTCGTTGAGAAAAATATTGCTCTCAGTGTGACGGATAAGTTTAAGGAGCGTTTGGTAGAGGAGGGTTACAATCCTGCCTACGGTGCGCGGCCTCTACGTCGAGCGATTATGCGTTTACTGGAGGATGTTCTAGCGGAAGAAATTCTAACGGGTCGTCTGCGGGAAGGCTCTTCGGCTCTGGTGGATGTGAATGAGGAGGGCAAGGTTGTCGTTTCTCAGGCAGAAGTCCGTGATTTAGTGGGTGCAGGTGTGGAATAGTTTTTGATTCCCCCTTTATTGGGACTTGATCCCCCCAACCCCCCTTGATAAGGGGGCTTTTTTTTTGAGAGATAAGGGGCGATCGTTACTTTTCTCGTTTATCATTACTAAAAAGGCGCGTTACATTTTATTCGCGCATCCTACGAAAACGGCGATCACACCACAAATGAACAATATTAAAGACATATCATTTTGGAAACAGAACTTTGGTTTATTGCCCATACACCTATTTTCCTCTCAAGAAGAAGAAAGCAGTTTTATTATGCTTAATGGTGGTTATGGAGATTTTTGTCTTCAAACAGATATCAGAGAAAAAAGCCCTGACGAATATTATTCATTTTCATGGTCTAGTAATACTAAAAATTTTGTTGTATTAAATGATGAAAATGTCAATATTTATAATTGGAAAAAGGGTAGTTATGAAAGAGTAACCAAAAAACAAGTTGAGGAAAACTCTGAAAAATTTTACCAGTATCTAGTTAAAAATAGTTATAAGTCAAGTGATGATATAGTTCCATTTATTGTTGATATTTTTAAGCAGCTTAGAAATTTTACACAAGAAAGATTGAGCGCAGTTGAAGCATTAAATCTTCTCTTTCTGCTTTTAGCTAGTATTGAATACGAGGATGTAAAAAATATAAATTTTAAAGAATGGAACCTTAATGAAACGGGAATTCCTTCTAATTTTTATTCTTACACTGAAAGGTTAAAACAAGGCTTTAAGAATGTTAAGCCTAAGTTAGACTTAATTATTCGTCATTCTTCAGGAATCCTTTTTCAGGAAGCACAGAAAGAAGTCTTATTTTTTGATAGGCAGGTCGATTTCTGGGGCAATTATTCCAGTAAATCTGACATAAAAAAGTCTTCCTATTCGAGTATTCATTATACTCCGCCATATTTGGCACGTAGCATTGTTGAAAATGCAATTAAAAAAATAAATTTAAGTAAGTCTTCGTTAAAAATATTTGATCCTGCATGTGGATCTTCTGAATTTTTGATAGAAGTATTAAAACAACTTAAGGAACTTCGGTATCAAGGAGAAATACAAATAATCGGTTGGGATTCTTCTCTCATCGCAATCAACACTTCAATGTTCTTACTAAAATACGAACAGAATAGAAATTGGAATCAAAAAATGGCATTTGAAATAAGGCTTGTTGAAGATTCCTTGTGCGAAGAATGGGGTAATGATTATGATCTAATTGTTATGAATCCACCATTTTTATCGTGGGAACAAATGAATAAAAAAACAAGAGAAGTTGTAACAGAAGTCTTAAGAGAAGTCCTCATAAAAAATACAACGGGAAAACCTAATCAAGCTAGTGCTTTTTTTTACAAATCAATTCTATCATTGAATCAGGATGGAATTGTCGGATCTGTTATTCCATCTTCCTTATTATCATTAGATACATATTTAAAATTAAGAAATACAATTTATGATTTAATCAATATCAATTTGATTGGAAAATTAGGAAACTTTATCTTTGAAGATGCGTTAACTGATGTTAGTTTAATCGTTGGATATAAACCAAAAACTGATTCAATACCATTGGTTCTTTGGACAAAGAATGAAAAAGGATTTGCACAAAATGCACTCCGAGATTTACGAAAAATATATTATTCAGGTTTGTTTAAAATTGAGGAAAAAAATTATAATATATATAAGCCAAATTCATTTCCGATCAACACAGAAAATTGGAAAATAATTTCTTCACAAGACTATGATTTTTTTAAGATGATAGAAAGATTCGTTTACGAAGATATATTAACTCGAATTCAAGATATTTTTAGTGTTCATCAGGGAATAAGAACAGGCAACAATAAGGTTTTCAAAATCTCCGAAAGCCAGTATATGTGCCTGCCCGAGGCCGAAAAAAGATACTTTAGACCGGTTCTTGACAATAAGTCAATTCAAAAAGGACAAATTTTAAAAAGTAATAATTATATTTGGTATCCATACGACAAGAATGGTATAAATATTCATACAGAAGAAGAACTTAAAGAGAAAGTACCTAATTTCTATGAAAGTACTCTATTTCCCAATAAAGATGGCTTAATGGAAGGTAAAAATGGAAAAAAGAGGTCTCGAATAGATGCCTCTAACTGGTGGCATTTAAGCCAACATAGAGCTTGGTTAAGATTAAGAGAGGAAAAACCAAGGTTAGTATCTACTGAATTTGGAAAATCTAATTCATTTGCCTTTGATAAAGAAGGTATTTTTGCCATAGAACGAGGGAATGCTTGGATACCGAAAAAAGAATTTGATGATATGGACTATTATTATTTTTATCTGTCCATTTTTTCAAGCCATTTTTTTGATAAATTACTTTCTATTTATTCTAAGCAGTTAGCGGGAGGTGATTGGTATGATTTGGGTAAAACACACACTGGATATATTCCAGTACCTAGTATTTTTTCGGAAAGAGTAAAGGATTCTCCAGCTTATAGTCAACTTGTTGCAATCGGAAAAGAAATATCGAATGGTAACTATTATTTAAGAGATATGATTGACGATGTATTGCTTAAATTTATTTATCCTACATCTATCAATTTTTGATCACTTATTATGTCTTATTCTGATAAGGTTATTGATATTAGGGAAATTAACAAAAAATTTTCTCTTCTTTTACCAGAATCTGGACTTAGGTTGGTTCCAAAAGAGAATAGTAATGGATTTCTAGTCGGAGGGAACACTTCTTCACAAGCGATTAATAACTATGATAATGAGCCAAAAGAAGTAAATGTATTTAACTTGTTTAATGATTTCTGGATATACATTGATATAAACCTTATATTTGATAATTCATCACGTAGTAATTTTCCAAATATTTTTGTTTCTATATCTATCTTCCAAGGAGACGGATCAGACCCAATAAAAAATCAATTATTTAGGGCAGAGTGGGATAATTATAGAGATCTTAAACAAGAACATCCGCAGCCTCATTGGCATATTTATCCAGTACAGTACCATCATAAAACATTTAATGACTATTTAGGGCTTGCTGAAAAAGTCAAAAAACGACAGAAATGTGGGTTAGGGAAGTATAAACTGAAAAAGCAGAGATAACTTATACTTATGATGAGAAGTCAAAATACGAATTTTGTTTAATCTATCGTCCCTTTATTTCTAAAAAGGTCAACAAAAGTCA
>JAYKJI010000308.1:0-9621 GCA_035285405.1 Snowella sp.
ATCAGATTTCACGCCAGTTATTTATTCCTGTTATTCGCCAATTTATTCTTGACCATCATACACAAACTCCTCCTTACTTCTGTCCCTAGCACATTTTCTTGTTTTTGACAATGCGTAACTCCTATAACCTTAGCGATGAGAGGAGTTTCCTGTCTCAATTTTAATTGAAATGACTATATCTTAAGGAAGTACTCTCTGCCTTAAACATATCCACTATCTAGTTTTCGTTCATTGTTAAGATTTGTGTGCGGTTGCCCTATCCTAACTACGTTGATCTGGATAAAAAAAGCCCCTGTTATTTAAAATCAGGGGAAATAAAGTTACTAGATGTTAAGGAGAAATACTTAACTGACCGCAACGGGCATTTTGCTCTCACTAAAAAACGCTTCCAACACCTGTTCGGCGATTTGGGGAGTCGTTAAGCCCAAACTGGCAAAAGATTCATTTGGTTCAGCGTGATCCACCAAAATATCAGGAACGCCTAAGCGTTTGACAGGAACCAGAATATTATTGTCCGCCAGGGCTTCCACCACCGCAGAGCCAAAACCGCCGATTAAGCAACCTTCTTCGAGGGTGACGACTTTACCAATGCGTTGAGCCAAGGGGAGAATTAACTCAGTATCTAAGGGTTTAACAAAGCGGGCATTAACGACGGTGGCTTCAATCCCATGCTCACTCAAAATTTCCGCCGTTTGCAGAGCTGGATAGACCATTGAACCATAGCCCAACAGTAAAACATCATCGCCACTACGTAGAATTTCACCCTTACCGATTTCTAGTTCTTCCCAACCTTCTTCCATAAGAGGAACTCCCATCCCATTGCCCCTGGGATAACGCATGGCGATCGCGCTTTCCGTATAGTTAACGCCGGTCACTAGCATCCGTTGTAATTCCGCCTCATCCTTGGGAGCCATAATCACGAGATTGGGAATACAGCGTAGGTAGGCAATATCGTACATCCCTTGGTGAGTAGGGCCATCGGCTCCAACCACTCCCGCCCGATCCAAACAGAAAAAGACGGGCAGCTTCTGAATACATACATCATGGATGATTTGGTCATAGCCCCGTTGGAGGAAGGTGGAATAAATGGCCACCACTGGACGCATTCCTTCGCAAGCCAACCCAGCCGCTAGGGTGACAGCATGTTGTTCTGCAATGCCAACATCAATATACTGTTTTGGCAGTTTAGCTTGCAGCTTGTCTAAGCCTGTCCCCGTGGCCATGGCTGCCGTAATGCCAATAATTTTGGGGTTTTCGTCCGCTAACTTGGTCAATGTATGGGCAAATACTTTGGAATAACCCGGCGGTTTAGGTTTACTGGGGGGATAGGCTTTGCCTGTTGCCAGATTAAAAGGACTTTGGGCATGGTAGCCAACCTGGTCTTTTTCGGCTAAATCATAACCTTTTCCCTTAATCGTTGCCACATGGACAAACACGGGGCCATGGACTTTATGGGCTTGTTTAAAAGTATCGATTAATTCCTGTAAGTTATGACCATCAATGGGGCCAAAATATTTAAAGCCTAATTCTTCAATGACTGCCCCGACCTTAGGAACGGCCAATCGCTTCATGCCTTCCTTCATGCGCTCCATTTCAGGGGTAAGGGCATCACCTAGGAAGGGTAGATGTTTAAATTGTTCTTCTAAATTGTCGGCTAAATTTTGAACCGTAGGATTGAGACGAACCTTATTAAGATAACGGGAAATGGCTCCCACATTCGGAGAAATAGACATCTCGTTATCGTTAAGGATAACCATCAAATTGGTGTTAGGTAAATGTCCTGCATGGTTAATGGCTTCCAGGGCCATTCCCCCTGTCAAAGCTCCATCTCCAATAATAGAGACTACTTTAAAATTTTCACCCTTGGCATCTCTCGCCAAAGCCATGCCTAAGCCAGCCGAAATACTGGTGGAAGCATGACCAGCCCCAAAGTGATCAAATTTACTTTCACAACGTTTAAGATAACCGGCAATACCATCTTTCTGGCGCAGGGTATGGAAACGGTCATAACGGCCAGTTAACATTTTGTGGGGATAGGCTTGATGGCCTACGTCCCAGAGCACTTTGTCGTGATCTAAATCGAGGGTTGAGTAAAGGGCAACGGTGAGTTCGACCACCCCTAAACCGGGGCCGAGATGTCCACCACTGGTCGCAACAGTCTGTAAATGCTTTTCCCGTATCTGACGGGCAATCTCTTCCAATTGACGGAGGGAAAGCCCTTGTAACTGGTTAGGGTGAGTCAGTTCACTAATGTGCATAGGGGGTTTTCTTGATCTTTGTTCGCTATTGTCTATCATAAATCGATCTTGACAGGAAAATGAGGGTGAGGTGAATGGGAAGAGTCGGTTGTGCGATCGCAACAAATCCCTAAAACACCTTTACTTTTTAAGACATCATGTTACAGAATAAGGACTCAGACCCTTCTCCCTGTCTTAGACGAATATCGATGGATCAGTCGCTAACCCAAGATAAACCACTCACTGCTGTCTTTCGCCGTTTGGGAAATGAGTCTTTTCCCCCAGTGGTAGAGACTTTTGAACGCAGCAAAACGATTTTTTTTCCAGGCGACCCAGCAGAGCGGGTCTATTTTCTCCTCAAGGGGGCCGTGAAATTGTCCCGTGTTTATGAAGCTGGGGAAGAAATTACAGTCGCCCTGCTACGAGAAAATAGTGTTTTTGGCGTTCTCTCCTTGATTACGGGGCAACGCTCTGATCGCTTTTATCATGCGGTGGCTTTTACTCCGGTTGAATTACTCTCGGCTCCGATTGAACAAGTAGAACAGGCTCTTAAGGAACATCCCGATCTGGCCATGCTGATGCTTCAGGGTCTTTCCTCTCGGATTCTGCAAACGGAAATGATGATTGAAACCTTGGCCCATCGAGATATGGGATCGCGTCTCGTCAGTTTTCTGTTGATTCTTTGTCGGGATTTTGGTGTACCGACAGCCGAAGGAATTCGCATTGATCTCAAATTATCTCACCAGGCGATCGCTGAAGCCATTGGCTCTACCAGAGTCACGGTTACCCGTCTATTGGGAGATTTAAGGGAAGGCAATATGATTTCCATTGTCAAAAAGAAAATCACCGTTCACAATCCGGTGTCCCTTAGCCAACAATTTACCTAAAATAGCTTTTATGACCAGTGCATATATTTTGGTGGCAGCCATATTAGTGCTGGGTGGTATCATTGCGGCATTAGGAGATAATTTAGGTAGCAAAGTTGGCAAAGCAAAACTACGTCTCTTTAATCTTCGTCCTCGACAAACAGCAGTCGTTTTAACGGTTTTAACTGGAATTCTGATTTCGGCTTCGACCTTGGGAATTTTATTCTCCTTTAGTAAATCTTTACGAGAAGGCATTTTTAAGCTTGATGATATTTTGAAACAATTGCGTCAGGCTCAGTCAGAATTACAGCAAGCGGCGGTGGAAAAAGACGATATTGAAAAACGTCTCAAGGCAGCTAAGACAAAACAGGTTGAAGTCCAAAAACTCAGTAAAGAAATTAATGCTAATTATAATCGTGCTTTAGCCAAGCTGAAGCAAACCTCTGCTGATGCCAAAAGACTACAGAATGATGTTCAAGATCTTCTTCACGAACGAGAACAAATTGTTAGGCAAAAACAACAACTGGTGATGGAGATGAACAAGTTGCAAGCCCAGGTTAAATTGCGAGATCAAGAGTTAAGTAAACGTCAACAGAAGATTGCTGAACAGGATAAAATTTTGTTCCAACGCCAAGAACGGCTACAATCTCTCGAAAAACGTTTTAAAACCCTGGAAGCTCAACGGCAACAGTTACAAACGGATATTAATCAACGTGATGCTCATATTGACCAATTAGACCAGGCGATCGCGCTTCAGGATCGTAATATTAAATTGCGGGAAAATAAACTGAAAAACTTAGAAAATGAATTGAGTTTTCTCAATCGAGAAGTTCAGGTTTTAGAACAATATTATCAAAACTATCAAGATTTACGAGAACGAAAAATTGCACTCTTGCGGGGTCAAGTCCTAGCCTTTGGAGCCGTGCGAATTATGAATCCGAATGCCATCAATCAAGCAGTGGATGAACTCCTACGACAGGCCAATAAAGTGGCACTCCAAGCAACCCGTCCGGCCAATCAACCCGCGCCTAGCGAACCGATTGTTAAAATTACTAAGGCCCAGGTAGATCAACTTAGTGAACAGCTAAAAGATGGCCAAGATTATGTCATACGGATTATCTCAGCCGGTAACTACGTTCAGGGAGAAAATGATATTCGGGTTTTCGCCGATGTTGCTCCCAATAAACTCATTTTTAAAGAAGATGAAAATATTGCTACTATTTCGATGGAATCTTCCAATTTTACGGAAGAAGATATTCAAAAACGACTCGATTATTTACTTTCAGCCGCCCAATTTCGAGCTAGAAGAGAAGGAGTTTTAGGCAGTATTCAAGTGGAGGATGGCCGCATCAAAACTCTGATTAAATTTATTGAGGATATTAGTGGTACTAGTCAACGTCCTGATGAAATCCGTGTGGTGGCAACTGATGATACGTTTACGGTGGGCCCCTTAAAATTGCGATTAATTGCACTGAAAAATGGAGAGATCATTTTTGGAACCTAAGTTCAGTATTTCAGTAAAGTCAACTTCACCTCCAGCGATCGCCAAAAAATCTTCATTCTAGAGGATGGCTTTGGGCTTAAAATCCCCTAAAATTAAACCTTAAAACCTGAAGAAATATCTAGAGGCATAATCTATGAGCGTCAATGTTGTTAATCTTGTAGGACGGGCAGGAAGAGATCCAGAAGTGCGCTATTTTGAATCAGGCAGTATGAAATGCAGTTTAACCCTTGCCGTTAATCGTATCGGTAAAAAATCCGATGAGCCTGATTGGTTTGAACTAGAAATTTGGGGGAAAACAGCAGAAATTGCGGCCAGTTACGTTAAAAAGGGGAATTTAATCGGTGTTCAAGGGTCTCTTAAAATTGAAGAATGGAGTGATCGCACTACTGGAGCTAAAAAATCTAAACCGATTATTCGTGTAGAACGTCTTGACTTACTAGGTTCTAAACGAGATAACGAAGCTTCGATGGGATACAGTGAGGGTGAATTTTAAGCTGGGATTAACGACCAAGCAACGCCTATGAAATATGCCCTTGTGCATGAATGGTTAACCCCAAAAGCAACGGGGGGATCGGAGTTAGTTGTTCAGGCGATTTTAGAACAAGTGGAGGCGGATCTTTTCGCTTTAATTGATTTTGAATCGGCCAATCCCAATAGCTATTTATTTAACCGCAGAATTGGCACAACTTTTCTACAAAACTTTCCCCTGGCAGTCAATGGGGTACAGAAATATTTACCGCTCTTACCCTTGGCGATCGAACAACTAGACTTGGGTCACTATGACGTTATTCTCTCCTCCTCCCATGCGGTGGCCAAAGGGGTATTAACTAGCCCTCACCAACTCCATCTCTGTTATTGCCACACGCCTATGCGCTATGCCTGGGATCTCACCTTTGACTATCTCAATCACAGTGCGATGGGCCAAGGTTTGCCTGGTATTTTGACTCGTTATTTGCTGCATCGCCTCAGACTTTGGGATGTGATTTCGGCCAATCGAGTGGATTATTTCATTGCCAATTCTCGTCATACGGCTAGGCGGATTTGGCGGTGTTATCGTCGAGAGGCCAAAGTCATTTATCCGCCGGTTAATATTGAGCGATTTTCCTATCAAACTCAAAAGGAGGATTTTTATCTAACAGTCTCCCGTTTGGTGAGCTATAAACATATTCAATTAATTGTACTTGCCTTTAACCAATTGGGGCTTCCTCTGGTGGTGATTGGCGATGGGCCGGATCTGGCTAAACTACAGGCGATCGCCAAACCCAATATTCAATTGTTAGGTAGTCAACCCAATACCGTTGTCGAAAATTACATGGGACGAGCAAAAGCTTTTGTGTATGGAGCCTGTGAGGACTTTGGCATTGCTTTAGTTGAGGCCCAGGCTTGCGGAACGCCGGTGATTGCCTATGGTGGTGGTGGTGCCCTTGAAACTGTCATCGATTTGCGTCAAAATCCTGAAGAGGGGACAGGACTGTTCTTTGCAGAGCAAAATCCGGCTTCCCTGGTGCAGACGGTTGAAACTTTTTCTCAACTTCAGCATCAATTTAACCCAGAGCCTTGTCGTCAACAGGCGGCAAAATTTTCTCAAGCAATCTTTGCAACGTCTTATCAGAGGTTCCTAGAGGAATGTTGTCAGACATTTTTTGTCTAGGGTTCGGCAACAAAAAAGTCTCATTTTTTAGTCTGGATCAGTCTAATTCGGCTTATCTAGCTTTATCATTGGGACAGTGTGGTGTGATGTGATGTGAAGGAGTACGATGACTGCTAATAGCCAACTTATCTCTGTCAAGGCTGTTCAAGCTTTGATGAGACGTGGGTTTTCTCCTACGTTTTCCCAAAGAAGATATCAAACTTCCTGGTTGCAAGCCCTAGACGGGGCGATCGCGAAACGAGCTTTTGATATTGTCTTCTCACTTTCTGTATTGATTATTTTCTCGCCTCTCTACCTGGTTCTTGCCCTTTTGATTGCGACGAGTTCACCGGGGCCTATTTTTTATGTTCAGCAACGGGTTGGTAAGGAGCACAAGTTGTTCAACTGTATTAAATTTAGGACAATGGTCACCAATGCTGATGAAATTTTGGAATCCTTAATGGCGGATTGTCCTCGTACCAGGGAAGAATTTGAGAAAAACTTTAAACTTCGGGATGATCCCCGGATCACTTGGATTGGTAAGTTTTTGCGCCTCACCAGTTTAGATGAGTTTCCCCAGTTCTGGAATGTGCTGATAGGAGATATGAGTTTGGTGGGGCCCCGCCCGCTAGTTCCTGAAGAGTTACACAAATACAATAATCGTATTAATAAAGTCTTGAGTATCCAACCAGGTCTAACCGGTCTGTGGCAAGTCTCTGGTCGCAATGATATTCCCTACCCTCAACGGGTACAAATTGATGTTTATTACGTAAACTACCGCAATCTACTCCTAGATCTCTGGATTATCATCAAGACCTTTGGGGTCGTGATCTTCCCCAATAACAACGGGGCCTATTAAGCTTCTATTCCGGCGATCGCCGTTTGCTTTATAGTATCTTCTTCTAAAAAATCTCTTGCTCACCCCTAAAAGCAGGAGGTTTTTTGCTAAATTTGAGACTCTCTCTGTGATCAGACAGCTTTCTAAATTGCTAGAGTCTGATATCTTAGATGGAAACAAATTCACCCATCAATAAATTACAGGATTGTTTGTTAATGTCTAATGGGAAAGTTGCCTTAATTACAGGCATTACAGGTCAAGATGGCTCCTATCTAAGCGAATTGCTGATAGAAAAAGGTTATATTGTTCATGGCATCATTCGCCGTACTTCGACCTTTAACACAGATCGAATTGACCATATTTATACTGACTCCCATAATCCAGAGGCGCGATTATTTCTTCATTACGGAGATTTAACCGATGGAACCACTTTGCGTCGTATTCTGGAGCAGGTTAAACCTGAGGAAATTTATAATTTAGGAGCCCAGTCCCATGTGAGGGTCAGTTTTGACTCGCCAGAATATACAGCTGATGCCGTGGGTATGGGAACCCTACGCTTGCTCGAAGCGATTCGGGATTATCAACAACGAACCGGTATTGAAGTCCGATTTTATCAGGCCGGTTCTTCAGAAATGTTTGGTAAAGTACAAGAAATTCCGCAAAAAGAAACAACGCCGTTTTATCCTCGCAGTCCCTACGCCTGTGCTAAAGTCTATGCCCATTGGCAAACTGTTAATTACCGCGAATCCTACGATCTGTTTGCCTGTAATGGCATTTTATTTAACCACGAATCGCCACGACGCGGAGAAACCTTTGTCACCCGTAAAATTACCAGGGCGATCGCTCGCATCATGGCCGGAACCCAGAAAAAACTGTATTTAGGTAATCTTGATTCTAAGCGGGACTGGGGCTATGCCAAGGACTATGTTCGTGCCATGTGGTTAATGCTTCAACATACTGAACCAGATGACTATGTGATTGCCACGGGGGAAACCTATTCGATTCGTCAATTTTTAGATGTCGCCTTCCAATACGTTAATCTTAACTGGGAAGACTACGTTGCCTTTGATGAACGATATTTGCGTCCTGCCGAAGTTGACCTTTTAATTGGGGATCCTACGAAGGCCCAACAAAACCTGCATTGGGATTACTCTGTCACCTTTGAGGAGTTAGTTCGTCTTATGGTAGAAGCAGATTTATCCGTATTAGGTTTAACCTCTCCTAACCAAACAGAGCGAGAACAATTTCTCCTTTCCCAAGATAATGCCTTCGTTCGTCAACCAGCCAGCATAATGGTTGACTAAAGTATTCGGTTAACCAAGTTATGAGGATAGAAAAATGGTGACAGCCTTAAATAATAAACGGATTGTCGTAACAGGAGGAGCTGGCTTTTTAGGGAAACAAGTGGTTGAGCAATTGTGTCAAGCTGGGGCTGAACCTCAAAACATTACTGTGCCGCGATCGCGTGATCAGGATTTACGACGCTGGGAAAATTGTCAGGCCGTTGTTAAAGAACAGGATATTATTATCCATCTAGCGGCCCATGTCGGTGGTATTGGCCTAAATCGGGAAAAGCCAGCCGAATTATTCTACGATAACTTAATGATGGGAACCCAGCTTATCCATGCAGCCCAGGAAGCAGGTGTCGAAAAGTTTATCTGTGTCGGAACGATCTGTGCCTATCCCAAATTTACCCCGGTTCCCTTCAAAGAAGAAGACCTGTGGAATGGTTATCCCGAAGAAACAAATGCTCCCTACGGCATTGCCAAAAAAGCTCTTTTGGTACAATTAGAGTCCTATCGCCGGCAATACGGTTTTAATGGTATTTATCTGTTACCCGTTAATCTCTATGGCCCAGAGGATAATTTTGACCCCCGTAGTTCCCATGTTATTCCAGCCTTAATTCGCAAAGTCTATGAAGCCCAACAGCGAGGTGATCAAACCCTAGCCGTTTGGGGAGATGGTAGTCCGACCCGCGAGTTTTTATACTCAACCGATGCGGCACGGGGTATTGTGATGGGAACCCAGTTTTACGATCAGTCTGATCCGATTAACTTAGGAACCAATTATGAAATTTCTATCAAAGATCTGGTTGAATTGATCTGCGAATTAATGAATTTTGAGGGTGAAATTGTCTGGGAAACGGATCAACCTAATGGCCAACCCCGTCGTTGCTTGGATACCAGTAAGGCAAAAGCTGCCTTTGAATTTACAGCCCAGGTTGATCTACGTCAAGGTTTAAAAAATACCATTGATTGGTATAAAAATCATGCTAGTTGAAACATGATTAGCATTGGGTCTTGTCCAATAAGACAGAATAAGAAAGCCCAGGGAGAACTCAATAAAATTCCTGGGCTGATTGTCAGCAAAATAAATTATCTCTCTTGTGTCACTGAAGCATATTTTGACGAAATCACAACGTTTTAGCTAACAAGAGATCAAGATTTTAACCCAGCTCGACAGAAGAGAATCATTCTGAGATCAGCGAGAATTCAAGCGAGAATAATAAGTAGGGCTTGCTGAAAAAAGCTGAAACCCTTACGGAG
>JAYKJI010000309.1:0-3036 GCA_035285405.1 Snowella sp.
CATTGGCAATCAAATTTTCCGAACTGGCATCCACAAAATAATCACCAGAAATAACTAACAGGCTATCAAGAGCGGTGGCGTATTCCTGACCAGATTTGGCAAACTTCTGATATTCTTCAAGGGAAGCTCCACAGGCAACTAAAATAGTTCCCATGACAGTTATAATTGATGTTCTGATGACTGCGCTAGGTTTCAATGAAGAGCCTCCTTAATGAATTAAAAGAATAATATTGATCTTGTATTTGCTACTAAGGATAAACAGGATTACGCCTATACCAATCAACGTAGGTTAAACTTTTTGGAGAAATATTTTGCATAAATTTTTCCAAGTTTTTACGCTCATTTGTGTTAGTCCCTAATCCAAAATCGAGAGAAGATAAAACTGCTCGGCGAATGGTTGGACTTTGACGATCGAGAATGGCAACTAAAAATTTCGGATTTTGATTAGCCCATTGTACAATAACTGTGGCATAATTTTCCTCTACTATCCCATCTATATACAGAGACATTTTAACCAAAGTTTCCGCATCTTTTTGATAGCCATTTGCTGCTTTTTTTCCAAGTTTAATTATAGTCGGCAGTCCCAATTCTATAAGTAAATCACGACCTTGATCACAAGAAATTCGAGAAATTTGACTACCAGCTAACCAACCAGCAAGAGGTAATTTAATTTTCAGCCATTTTTGATGACCCTCACTTAATTGTACAGAACTGCCGCTAGGTAAAGTTGCAATAACGTTATTCCCTTGTATTTGAGGATAGGAACGGATATTCACATAACCATCGGTGGCAGTAACAAAAAATTTTTGACAAGATTCTGCGCCAACAATTGAGTTACCTGTTAGCAATAAAGATAAGGAAAAAATGGTAATTTTGCCTAACATTTATGGTTAGAAAAGTTTTCAATGTACCAATAATTACTAGAGACAATTGAATCATCATTAAACAATTCAATTGCCCCTTGTTAAAGATAGGCTAGGGTTTGGGACAAGTTCCTAAACCCCAATCCACAAAAAAGTCTCGTGGGTCAGTTTCCCGAAGCCAACGAACAAAACGTTGATAATCGCCAATCGTATAAATTCCCACACATCCTGCGGTACCCGGAGACTTCTTGCGGCGATTCCAGTCGATGTGAATTTCAATAGCACTTCTACGGGTTGAATTGGGCTTTTGATAAGTTAAAGGCGTTGACACTGGACCAAGTCCGTTAAAACGATCAGGAAATACAAATTTTCCAGAGTAATCATCTTTGTGTGCGGGACCCCCTGCCCATTTAATATTCTCAATTCGCCATAACCCTTCTGGTAGCGGCTCAAATGATTTAGGTACACTAGCGGTAGCCGTTCTAAAAATCTGTTTCGATGGCGTACCAGAACACACATTAAGACTGTCTTTCAGTTGTCCATCTTTAAAGTATTCCATTTTTAAAACGAAACAACCAAATTCATCTTTTTTGTTGGTTTTGGTTAATTTAAGATAATTTTTACCCGGACTGGATACGCCGACAGGAGTACTTACAGAAACTGGATTTCCTTCCCACAGTTTTTTCCAAGTCAGGGGGCCGACTTTGCCATCTGCTTCATTAGCTCCAAAAAATTTGGCTTGGAAAGCTTTAACAGCTTGATCCGTTCCTGAACCAAAGTTGCCGTCAATTTCCCCTTGATAGTAGCCCAAATCTCGCAAACGTACCTGCAATTCCTCAATATCTTGCTTTAAACTGGCGGGAGTATCTTCGTCTGCTCCCATTCCAATTATTAAAAGTTGATTATCCAATGAGGGGGGTGCATCAACTTTTGTGATTGTCGCAAATTCCCTTTTTTGAATTAAGATTCTTTCCCCCGCAGGTACTTGTTTTTCCTGGGGGGCAATGAGGAAATTTTTAGCATTAGGATATTGACGTATGACGGTAATTAAGTCCTCTTTATCTGGGCTTTCTACAGTCAAAATTTCTATAACATCAGAGCCTTTTCGAGCCACAATAATCGTATCATCATTATTTCTGTCTCGATAGCCCTCTAACCAATCAACTTGAGCTTGTAAGGAGGGTTCAGGCTTGTCTAAAGGTTTTCCTTCACTTCCAGATTTTTCAAATAAAGCCTTTTCCTCACGGCGACGATTAGTTAAACCTTCTAAAACAATTTTCACTCCGTTTTGTGTTGCTTTATTCCAAACTAAAAATTGTTCTGCCGCTCCAGTAAAATCACCACTATTAAGTTTTTTCAGTAGGGTACTTCCTTGAAACGCCCCACCACCGACGTTGTAGCAAAAAGAAACTAGAGCATCGAATTGATTCTGATTGAGTCCTACTGTTACTTTTTTGGTAACTAACTCAGCAAAATCGTCAGCTTCTAATTTTAATAAGTCCTCCGCTTCTGCTTCGGTGACAATATCTCCTAACTCCACAGGTTGCCCATTGGGATAACGAATCGTTCCATAACCAATAGTAGGTATTCCCACTGGATCTAAGTAAGCATTGGCACGAAATCCTTCCCATTTTTTAATTAAGTCAAGACAGATTTGCGAAATTTCCATATTTAATTTTCCTCTTGAGGATAGTCAAATTTTGACTATTTTTCGTACAGCTATTATACTCTCATAAACCTCGACATAATTGGCAAATATTTAATATTTCTTATTAAGTATTTTTGAAATTAATTCAACAGAAATTTTCCCAGTTTTTATAACCAGGAAATCTAGAATTTATTGATGTTTCGTGACTTAATGATAACAGTTAACTATTTATTAACTTGCCCTCTGGTGGCAGTAATGGTATCAGAGACTAAAGCGGGCAAACCATGAAATAGCTTAGTTCCTGTGGCAATACCTAAGGCTGACAAAACTAAATCTAATTTATAGAATGTAGCGATTTGCTCAGGTTTGGTTGTCGTCATATTTACCAAAGGTTCTAAAATACGAATCCCTGTAAAACTTGCCATAAAACCAAAGACAAGACTTAAGAGGAGAGCATATTTTTTGGTTAGAGTTATGTACTGGAGTAACTCTTTTTGTTTTGAGATTAATTGTGCTTCTTGTTCC
>JAYKJI010000310.1:0-7448 GCA_035285405.1 Snowella sp.
GGACGATAGATTAAACAAAATTCGTATTTTGACTTCTCATGATAAGTATAAGTTATCTCTGCTTTTTCAGTTTATACTTCCCTAACCCACATTTCTTTCGTTTTTTGACTTTTTCAGCAAGCCCTAAATAAATACCTGAATTTATTTTTGTAGAGATTTAAACTCAGAGAGTAGCTCATTGGCGACTTTGGGTGCAAGGCTTGCGCTCCTACGATCTCCTAAAAACCTTCTGTAGGGGCGAATTGTGTTCGCCCTTGAACAATATTAAGATAAACTTATCACCTCAGTTATCAGAGAGCCATTGTAAACGTCAAATTTTATTTAACTAATAAGTTTTTCTTCTTTCAGCTTCCAGCTTAGGCACTTTATTTTTAAATTGGTATTTTTAGGCTATTACTGAGAATAAACTCTACCTTTCCAAGCACCACCTTGTCCTCGCCAATATCGCCAAGCCGCATCTAGGGTCATCAAATTATACAGAAAAGCAATCAGAGGTAAACTTAAACTCCATCCAGGAGAAAGTCGATATAATTTTAAAGTGGGTAAATAGGCGATCACCATCAGTATCCAGGTTACAATTGCCACCGCGAGTAAAGGGCCATTACTGGTTACTAAACCGACGATAAACGCGATCGGAGCCATTAAATAAACCAAAGTCATTCCAAACAAGGTTCCCAACAATAACCCAGGATTATAGTAAAGTTGAGTATAGGCAGTACGAGCAATCATATTCCAAATAGTATCGAGGGAATCATAGGCTCGTAAACTGAGCGTCGATTGGGTTAGACCAAGCCAAATTGCAGTGGATTGATTCGAGTGAGAAAAGGCCTTTACTTTTTGAGCTAGGGTACAATCATCAATCAAAGCTTCTTTTAAACTGGCAACTCCGCCTATATTTTCCAACGCTTCCCGACGAATCAAAATACAACCGCCTGCTGCTGCTGCCATTTTATGTTGGGGATTATTAACCCAGGGAAAAGGGTATAGTTTTTGAAAGAAAAAGACAAAGGCCGGAATCAAGAATTTTTCCCAAAAGCTTTCACAACGTAATAACACCATCAGAGACGTTAAGGCTAAGTTTTCCCGTTCCGCTTTGATCACCAATTCTTTTAAATTGCTGGAATGATGTTGAATATCAGCATCGGTCAACAAAAAATATTGAGGGTTTAAGGTCTGCTCTTTAGCTGCTTGAATCCCTTGTTCCATAGCCCAAAGTTTTCCCGACCAACCAGACGCTAGGGGCTTTCCGGGGATGACAGTTAACTGATTCAGTTTATTTAAGGATAGAGCCAAATTTTGAGCAATTTCTCCAGTGTGATCGCTGCTTTGATCGTCCACTAAAATAATCGAAAATTTTCCGGGATAGTCCTGGGTTAACAAAGACTTTAAACTAATTGCAATCACGTCCGCTTCATTACGGGCAGGAACGATAGCACAAACAGCAGGGTAATGATCTAATGGGTTGGAATCTAGTTTTAGATATTGATCCGCTTTCCAAAAATTGCCCCAGGCAAAGATTAAAAATAACCAAATGGTTAGAGACAGTAACGCAAAAATTAAAATAATGCTCATAGGCGATCGCCAATCATCCTTAACCTAATAAAAAAAAGCAAAAGCGATGGAAAACTCCCATTTAACTTTTGCTTATAGTTGATTTTTTAGCAATATTCAAGGCCTCATTTTAGCCATTGAAGCTCACTACTTTTTCTTTTTGCCCTTGCCCTTGGGTTCAGGGGTCGGTTCTGCCACTGGTTCAGGAGTTGCTTCCACTGTTTGAGCGGCTTGAGCCGTTTGAGCCGCAACTTCATCTGCAAAGCTCATGGATTCTTTTTCGATGCCTTCACCCAGATTAAAACGGACAAAGCGACGAACCTGGATATTTTCTCCTAATTCAGCGATCGCCTTTTTAATCAACTCTTCAACGGTGATATTTTGATCTTTAATAAAGGGCTGATCCAGTAAAGATAACTCTTTCAGACGTTTATCAATACGACCTTGGACAATTTTTTCCTTAATGTTTTCAGGTTTATTGCCCAGATCATCTCGACCCATTTCAATCTCTTTTTCCTTCTGGACAATGGTAGCGGGAATATTCTCTACCTTGACGTAGGCCACGTTCGGACAAGCCGCAATTTGCATCGCCACATTACCGACTAGCTCTTTAAACTTATCGCCACGGGCAACAAAGTCTGTTTCACAATTCACTTCCACCAAAACCCCGATACGGCCACCAAAATGGATATAGCTGTGAACTAATCCTTCGGCAGCAGTACGACCTGATTTTTTCTCGGCGGAAGAAATCCCCTTTTGACGTAACCACTCAATGGACTTTTCCAGATCTCCGTTATTTTCATTTAACGCTTTCTTACAGTCCATCATCCCCGCGCCTGTTTTATCGCGCAGTTCCTTAACTAGTTTTGCCGAAATTTCTGCCATGTTAATAATTTTCCTACTCGTAGTTTCCTATGATGACACGGAGTATTAGCCCCTGGGTTTGCCAGTGTTCTTCTATACAAACCCCAGGTTAGAGCTAGCCTTCCTCGTCGCTATCTTCGTCACCGTACTCAGCAACTAAATCAGCGTCGTCCATATCCTCTTCCTCTTCAGCTAATGTTTCCTCAAACTCTTCATAATCTTCATCAGAGTTCAACTGACCATGACGACCTTCATAGATCGCATCGGCCAATTTGCCCAAAATCAGCTTGATAGAGCGAATCGCATCATCATTGGCAGGAATGGGGATATCTACGGCATCGGGATCACAGTTAGTATCCAATAAAGAAATAATCGGGATTCCTAACTTTTGGCATTCCTGAATCGCGTTATATTCCCGACGTTGATCTACCACGATCACGATATCGGGGATTTTCCGCATGGTTTTGATGCCACCCAGATATTTATGGAGTTTGCCCAGTTCCCGACGTAATACCGAGGCTTCTTTTTTGGGACGACGGTCGATCGCGCCACTGCTTTCGAGGGCTTCTAATTCTTTCAGACGCTCAACTCGATTACGAATGGTTTCCCAGTTCGTGAGCATTCCTCCTAACCAACGTTGATTAACGAAGTTCGCGCCACAACGATAGGCTTCCTGGGCAACGATACCGGCAGCTTGACGTTTGGTGCCAATAAACAGGAAACGCTTACCCTGTTCTGAAGAGCGACGCACATATTCGTAGGCATCTTCAATTAACTGGGCAGTCTGCACTAAGTCAATAATATGAACACCATTACGGGCGGTGTAAATATAGGGAGCCATACGAGGATTCCAACGGCGTGTTTGGTGGCCGAAGTGAACCCCAGACTCCAGCAATTCTGCGAGAGAGACAACGGGCATTAAATTTTTCTCCTTTTCGGGTTTAGCCTCCACTCAGGGGGATTTCTGTTTGAGAAACACCCGAAATCCTGAATGTGCGAATTTTGACAACTTTTCTAGTCTAGCAGAATGGGTTCCGTTTTTTACGGTTATTTCATGACTATCATTAGTATCGCTATCTTACGGCGATCGCCGATCAAACAATTGAACGCCATTTAATGCCATTTCCAGTTAAAGGGTAAGCGAGCATAAATCCCTTTGGGATCATTGAGCGTTTGTAAACTGGTCAATTCAGCACGAAAATCCTGCCATTTTTGCATCAAGGGATCGGTTTGAACCTTAGATACTTGAGACTGAATTTGTAACTTAAACAGACTCTCTAGGATAGCCGTTTCTAAACTTTTTTGACGCGGATATTCATCCAGTTCCCAGTTATCTCTAAGATTGGTTTGATTCGCTGCATAGGTAATGGCTTTTTCTAATCCCCCAAGGTCATCAACTAGGCCAATCTTTTGAGCTTCTGCCCCTGTCCAAACCCGTCCTTGAGCAATCTCAGCAACCTTGGCTTTGGATAAACCTCTGGACTGAGAAACCTTATCGAGAAAAAGGTCATAGATCTGATTAACAGCTTGCTGAAAAATCGCTAATTCGGCTTCACTTTTAGGACGAATACCAGAGCCTAGATTAGCTAGTTTTGAAGTTTGGACTTGATCCCAGGTTAAACCAAAGCGATTGCCGATGGTTTCAACATTAAAAAGCAAGCTAAAAACCCCAATTGAGCCGGTAATTGTGGTCGGTTCAGCAAAGATATGTTGTCCACCTGTTGCAATCCAATAACCGCCAGAGGCCGCCACATTGCCCATGGAAATGACAACGGGTTTCTTGGCTTTTAATAACTGTACTTCTCGCCAAATTAAATCGGAAGCCGTCGCACTTCCCCCTGGACTATTGATCCGTACAACCACTGCTTTAATGTCTTGATCGGCTCGAATTTTACGAATCAGTTTAACAAAGCGATCGCCGCCCACGGAATCCAAGGAACCTTCGCCATTGACAATCGTACCGTCAAGATAAAGCACCGCAATTTTTTGATCAGATCGTCTGGCTGGAAAGGCTTTCACTGGCACAGAAACATAATCATTAAGGCTAATTTGTCGAAAAGATTTTTCCTCATCTTCATCCACTTTGCTCAGGCTTTTCAGTTGATCAACCACCTGATCCCAATAAACGACTTTATCGATTAATTTTGCTTTTTGGGCCTTTTGGGCTGAGAGCAGACCCTGATTATCGGCGATCGCCTGAAGGTCAGAAGTAGTAAGCGAGCGACTGGTTGCCACCGTTTCTATATAGCTTTGCCAAACCCCACCCAGTAAGGATTCTAACTGTTGACGATTCTGGGGACTCAGATCTTGACGGGTAAAGGGTTCAACCGCCGATTTAAAATTTCCCACCCGTACTGCCTGGACTCCAACACCGTATTTAGCCAAAGCAGCCCCATAAAAGAGCGGTTCGGCTCCCAAACCATTAATTTCAATGGTACCAATGGGATTCTCTAAAATTTCATCGGCGATCGAGGCTAAAAAGTAGTCGGGTTCGCGCCAATCCACACCGTAGGCAATGATTTTTTTACCCGTTTGTCGGAAACGTTGTAAAGCTTCTCGAATTTCCGTCAGGCTGGCATAACCACTGGCTCCCCCGCCCTTACGACCGTCCAGAAAAATGGCCACAATGCGATTATCTTTGCTGGCTTTCTGAATCGTCTCTAAAACTTGACGTAGACTAAGGGTGGACTGGGATTCTTGACTAAGAATTTGATTAAAAGACGGAGTGGATTCTGTATCTTGAATTTGGGTGGCTAAATCAAAAATTAAAACCGTTTTTTCTTTGACAACGGGGCTACTATCCTGGCTTAACAGTAATAACAACAAAACCAAGGCACTGGCTCCCACCGTTACGGTCATCAATAGGGCGGCGATCGTGCCAATAAAACTAGCTAGTATTTGTTTGATAAATCGATTCATTTATTTAATTAACTCCACTGCATCCCGACCGTCCAATTCCTGTAGGTAAACTTTCACCTGTTCTTCTGCCGCCGTTGGTAATTTTTTGCCAACAAAATCTGGATGAATCGGCAATTCTCGATGACCTCTATCCACTAACGTTAACAACCGAATTACTTGAGGTCTGCCATATTCTGTAACTGCATTAAGAGCTGCACGAATTGTTCGTCCTTTGTAAATGACATCATCCACTAAAACGACTCGTTTACCCGTGAGATTAATCGGAATTTTTGTCTTTGCGGGCGTTCGGGTTTTAATACGATCTAAATCATCTCGATAAAAGGTGACATCGATCGCCCCAACCGGCACTTTAATCTGCTCTAGCATTTCCACCTGTTGAGCAAGGAGATGGGCCAGGGGAACACCGCGAGTGTAGATACCTAATAGGACTAATTCGGACAGATCCCCCGACTTTTCGATTAATTGGGAGGCTAATCGGGTCAGGGTTCGTCGAATTTCTTCCGCGGAGAGAATTTCGATCACTTGCGTTGCCATAATGTACCCACAACAGGAGCTAGATCTCCAGTGTAGCGATTTACGGTGTTCTGCGGCCAAAACCGTTGAGGCGTAATCTTTAACCACCACTGACGGGTGGGATCAACACCACTTCATCGCCATCCTTAAGTAACTGATCGGCTGCCACAAATTGGCAATTACAGGCAAAACGGGTGACAGTACGCCATTGTTCCAGTTCTGGTTTTTCCTGGAGAATTTGCTCTAAAACCGCCGCGATCGCCGTTCCCTGGGCAAAAGTGCGGTTCAATTCGACCTGTCCATAGGCCTCCTGGTAAGCCGCAAATAATTTCAGGGTAATCGTTATCTGAGATTCAGCCATAAAGTGTATTAAGTTGGAAATTGACGAGAGCGAACATCTTTGCTAAAGTCTTGCACCGTTTTGCCAATCAGTTGCCGTAAGTCTAGATAGGGCTTGGCAAAGGGGGGATTTTTAGCAGACAACCCTAATAAATCCGCCGTCACTAGTACCTGTCCATCACAGTGGGGGCCGGCCCCGATGCCAATGGTGGGAATGACTAGACGTTCCGTAATTCTAGCGGCCAAACTTGCCGGAATATGTTCTAAAACGATGGCAAACACCCCTGCCTCTGCCAAGGCGATCGCCTCTGATAAGATGCGTTCAGCAGCCAGATCAGTTTTACCCTGTTGTTTATATCCCAACTGATGGACAGACTGAGGCGTTAACCCCACATGACCCATAACGGGAATGCCAATTTCTGTCAGACGATCAACTGTTTCTAAAAGGCGAGGATGACCGCCTTCTAATTTCACGGACTGAGCTCCCGTTTCCTTGAGGACTCGACCCGCAGAGTGAATGGCTTGACTAATACTTTCTTGGTAGCTCAAAAAAGGAAGGTCACAGACTACCATTGCTTGTTTAACACCCCGTTTAACGGCTGCGGCATGGTGAATCATAGCCTCTAGGGTAATGGGTAAGGTCGTTTCATGGCCCAGGGCCACCATCGCCAGGGAATCCCCTACTAGCACAATATCGACTCCCGCCTGATCCAATAATTCGGCGATCGCGTAGTCCCAGGCCGTCAATACTACAATTGGCAACTGTTGTTTTTTGCGATCTAGGAGATGATTTGGGGTAATGGGCATGGTTAGTATAAGAAGAGCTGAATTCGCGTTCCAACTGTATTAGGATAGTCCGTGTACAGTCCAATCGGTTAATCCCGCCTCCAATGTAGCGTAAAAAATGGGTAGCTTTTTTTGCTTGCCTATGTTACTGTAATTAAGGCTTGTGTGTTGCGGGCGTAGTTTAGTGGTAAAACCTTAGCCTTCCAAGCTAATGATGGGGGTTCGATTCCCCCCGCCCGCTTAGTGATTTTGTACATTAACAAATTATCTGTCAGCGTTAACAAATTGGTGTCGTGCTAACAAGTTAGTTGTCGCCCTAATTTGTCTCTGAGTTAGGTTCAGTAGGCGTATCTGCTTTATTCTAACAATGACACAACTTGGAAGGTTATGAGTAGGCAACAAAAAAGTAGGTTTAAACAGGCATCAACACCTCCATAATTTGATTCGCGGACTTCCCTTGACTCAGTAGAGCCTGA
>JAYKJI010000311.1:0-3934 GCA_035285405.1 Snowella sp.
TTTCCCTCACCGCGCCCGTCGCCCAAACCGTCACCGTCAACTACGCCACCGCCAACGGAACGGCGATCGCTGGTAGCGATTACACCCCCACATCGGGAATTTTGTCCTTTACCCCCGGCCAAACCAGTAAAACAGTTGACGTTTCCATCCTGGGAGATACCCTCGTCGAGCAAAACGAAACCGTCTTCTTAAATCTCACCAGTTCCGCCAATGCGCCGATTAGTGATGGCCGAGGCCAGGGACTGATTACCAATGACGATAACTTTTATGATGACCTCACCACCCCCATGTACCGCTTGCGGAATAACGCCATCCCCGGCACTTACCTATTTGTGGGGGAACCAGAAGCCATTAGTATTGCCCAAAATCCTGCCTTTGCTGGTCGCTTTGTCAATGAAGGCTTTGCCTTTGCCGTAGCCTCTGCTCCTACCGATCCTTTGCTGAAGCCATTTTATCGCTTTGCCAATATTGCCCCCGGTCGTGCAGGAACCTATCTGTTTGTGGGACAACAAGAAGCCGAGTACATTGTGAACAATATTCCCTCTTTTCGCCTCGATGGGGTTGCTTTCTATGCCCTAGATGCAGGGGCCGGGGGCGGTAGCATTAACTTTAGCCGTTTCCAAAATCTCAGCATTCCCGGTACTTATTTATTTACTGGCCCCTCCGAGTCCGCCTCTCTCATGAGCAATCCTAACTTTCGCCTAGATGGTTTGGCTTTTGCTGCTGGGGGTTAAGTGCATCTCTCAGGCACAGGAAACTATGGGGTACTAAATCAGTCTTTAGGCTCAAACCACTAAAGCAATTACTTAGGAATGAAAACAAATAAAAAACGCTTAGCCTGGCTTGATAGTTTGAGAGCTTTAGCCGTTATTCTAGTTGTTTGGGATCATTTAGTTGGAGAATTTTTAGCTCGTTCCAATCTTTCTTGGCTACCCAATGACTTCCTTAATTACTATGTTTTTGAGCCTTTAGCTATTTGTCAATATGGAGGATTTATCGGTGTCTCAATTTTCTTTTTGATTAGTGGTTACATCATCATCAAGACTGCTCAAAAGGAAAATCATATAGAGTTTGCTATCAAGAGAACCCTACGCATTTTCCCCCTTTTGTGTTTTGTTGTCCTTGTTGTTGTTCTTTTAACGACTATGGGCATTCTTCCTTCTCCCGTTGAGCAACTGACTCTGCCAATTATTCTGAGTAACATATTTCTTTATAATTATTTCCAGATTCCCCAAGTCATCCTTGTTGGCGTTGCCTGGAGTTTAGTGGTAGAGGTTATTTTTTATTTAATCGTCTTTCTTTTCTTGCCATTAATCCACCATGAAAAGTTTTGTTGGCTATTTCCTGTTGTTACCCTGATCATCTCTGCCTTTATTTTTAAATTTGCGAGATCATTTGGTGATAACTTTTATCTTTTTGCTGTCTCTTTTATTTATATTCCAGTGTTAAGCTTCGGTAGCTTAATCTATTATTTTGAAATTGGCAAAATAAGACTTTGGTTATTCATTCTCAGTAGCTTTTCAGCTTGGGTTCTTTTTCTCCATGGAACCTCCCTCTTTTATCCCAATTTTCTTCAGCCCGATGAATCCTATCCCATTTCCCTATTTTGGGCGATCGCCATTTTTAGCCTTGCCTGGGTTTGTCGTGAAGCTTTGCCATCCCAGCGAATCATCAATATGATTGCGTTGAGTAGCTATTCTATTTATTTATTACATGGTCTATTTGGATTTATACTTTTACCTTTGCTAATCAATCGTATCGGTTATTCTGCTGCTTTATTAATTTCTCTAGTTACAATAACATTCCTAGCGACTATAACTTATTTCTGGATTGAAAAACCTTTTCAAGGCATAGCAAAAATTATGACAAAAAATATTTAACTGTTCCTAAGCAAAAAAAAATTGACAGAGGTGCCCCCATAACATACTCTATACTGGCATCCTAAATACATTAGCAACGCCATGAATAACGACCCAAAAACATTTACCCCTGAAGAGATCACTGAACGAATAAGCTGCGTTAAGCATTGGTACCATCAAATTGATCTAGGATCTGGAATTGTGACTCCGGGAGTTCATAATTCCGCTGATGGTCTGAAAACCCTTGATTCCCTGGGCCTTCCCTCCGACTGTCAGTCTCTCCGCGTACTGGACATTGGCTGTCGGGATGGTTTCTTTGCTTTTACCATGGAAAAGAGAGGTGCAGAGGTCATTGGTATTGACTATGCAAAACCTGATGTTACAGGGTTTTCAGTCGCTTCCACAATTTTAGGCAGCAACGTGACCTACCTTGTCGAAAACGTTTACAACTTAGATCCTGAAAAGTATGGCGTCTTCGATATTGTTCTTTTTTTAGGGGTACTCTACCATCTGCGTAATCCACTGCTTGCCCTTGACCAAATCCGAAAAGTGACCAAACCGAATGGCTTATTATTCCTCGAATCACACATCACAACCCATGCCGCGCTTAGTTCTCTAGATATACCTGCTTGGGAGTTTTATCCCCGAGATTCTCTTTATAATGATGCAACCAACAAATGGGGGCCAAATATTGTTGGACTAAAGGCCGCAGTGGAAGAAGCACAATTTAACATTAAAAACAGTGTTGTTGAAGGCGAACGGGCTTACGTTGCAGCCCAGGCGACAAGCGATGCTAAGCAGGAATATTTTCGCCAGCTTGACACCAGCATAGGTGTGTTTGGCGTATGATTTATAGTACCTGGATTGACATTCTTCTTTAGCCGCATACCACAAAAACCTTACTCTCTAAGATCAGCAATTATCAAAAATGCAAACCAGAGTAAGGTTCAAGTGTAAAGCATAATTAATCCGTAAAAACTCAGCCAATCAGTCGTCTAGATCCCAATTAAATGGGGCTCGACCACATCCGCTGGCGGCGGCAGTACTCCAAATTCGGCATCATCGGCCCCTAACTCACAGGGCTCTAGTCCCAAACTTGCTGGTCGAAAAACAATAATCCATTGATAGCCCCGCAGAGCTGGTTTCACGACAAATGTAGGAGTTAGTCCTATCTCTTTGGTAATGCGGTAAAGCCAGTTGTGATCATAAATGACTGCATTGGTTGGATCAACAGAATTTATGTAAAGGGCATGCTGAAATTCCTGCATCATGGGAAAAAACTGTTTATCAAACAGAAACCAGGTTGAATATAAGTATCCGTCTGGTTTCAGAACCCTGGCACACTCTTTTAAGTAATCAACCACCACCTCTTCTACCAAGTGGGTGAAAACAGAATGGGTAATAATCAGCGAAAAAGAGTCATCTGGACTAGGAAATGACTCAAACTGTTTTGTCGAAGTCGGATTAAAGCCCACATTAAAGACATCATGGTGGAAAAACGCAAATTCGTTAGCGAGGGGAGTAAAGTTCTCCTGACACCACTTAATCATTCCAGCATGGAGATCAATGCCAACATACTTTTCTGGTTTAACCGTTTGCTGCATTAGCTTGCGGGCATTACGTCCACAGCCACAGCCAAAATCCAAAACAGACTGATAAGCTTCGGGGGGCAAGAAATCAAATATTAAGTTGCCAGAGGGATTATCAAATGGTTCTAATTCTGTTGGCCCCACCAATTTTTCGCATTTCTAGTGGGGGATAGGGTAATTCTTGGGGCATGACAAATAATAACAAATCTGATTTTCGCAATTACTATAACATTGTTTCAGTAAATAAAAACGCTTTGGGAAAATAAAAGTCTTCAGCAAACGACAATACACAAACAATATTAAAAGACTGCAAATCTTTCGCCCTTTTCAATACAGCCTAGAGTAAAAAAGAACGAAGGCTATTTTGCCGATCTGACCTGTATTACCAAGAAAAGTTGAAAATGTATTGATTAAAATGTCAGATTAGCCTAAACTACTTGCAAAGAAATTAATGGAACTATTATGAATTTTATAAGTCTACCGCAT
>JAYKJI010000312.1:0-2811 GCA_035285405.1 Snowella sp.
CCCGCCTCCCCCTCACCTCCTCCCAAAGATCCCCAGGCAGCCCAAAAATATCGTCAATTAGGACTGCAATACCGCAATCAAGGCGATTATCCCCAAGCCATTCAAGCCTTTAAAAAGGCCGTCGCGCTTAATCCGGACGAAACTTCGGGATACGTATTATTGGGCTGGACATTGCATCTGGCTGGCCAGGAAACAGAAGCAGCCCAGGCATTGCAAAAGGCTCTTCAGCAAAATCCCAAATTAGTGCCAGCTTTAAATGCTCTCGGTATTGTTTATTTGGTCAGTGGCGAGCTCTCGGCGGCGGTTCAAACCCATCAACAGGCGGTGGCCTTAGATTCAAACAATGAAATTGCCTACTATAATCTGGCTCTGGCCTATCAGCGTTTAAAACAATTCGATTTAGCTCTGCCATCAGGACAACAGGCCGCTAAGTTAGAACCCCATAATCCCCACACCTGGATTGCCCTGGCTTTAATCTATTGGGATCAAGGCGATCGCGTTCAAGCTGGACAAATGTATCGCCGTGCCCTTAATTTAGATGCTCGTTATCGACAACCCGATTTTTTAGCTCAATTAAAGTTAGCGGGTTTAAGTCCCGATCAAATTACCCTGGTTCGTCAAATTCAACGAGATAGTCAATGAGTGAGCAGATAAGTGAGCATAACAATATCTTTTCTGCACGCCTTTTGAAAGAAGGAAGAGGATGGCGGTTAGGTTTTGATCCGAGTCGGGAAATCTATCGAGGCTTAGTGGGCGGCGAAAATTGGGCATTGGAATTAACCGAGGCTGAATTTCAAGATTTTTGTCGTTTGCTCAATCAATTAAAGACAACGATCGCCGTCATTGCAACGGAATTAATGGAGGAGGAAAAGATTACTTGTGAAGCGGAAAGTGAGTTACTTTGGCTAGAGGCCGAAGGTTATCCCCAGGCTTTTTCATTACGCTTAATGCTTCTGCAAGGACGCTGTGGTGAGGGGGAATGGTCAGCGATCGCAGTGACAGAATTAATACAAGCATTGGAAGCCTTTACCAATGGATAATTAACAATTGATAATTGATAATTAATTTGTTTAAAAGCCTGTCCCTTCAGGGAGAAAAAAGCAAAAAGATTCATTTCTTTCAATCCTCTTCCTTTTTAGGGAGAGATCATTATCCATTATCCTTGGAGCCTAAAACTGATTGTAAAATCTCCGAAGTAACATCATCACTGACGATAACTTCCCCGATCGCCGTTGGTAAAATAAAGCGCACCTTACCGGCCTTAACCTTTTTGTCCGTTTGTAAAGTATTCAAAATCGCGTCTAGCTTTAATTCGGCAGGGATTTGGGTAGGTAAGCCGGTTTTTTCAATGAGGGCCAAGGTGCGATCGCAGTCGGTTTGACTCCAAAGCCCCATTTCCACCGCAATTGCTCCAGCAGCAACCATCCCAATTCCCACCGCTTCCCCATGATTGATTTGACTATAGCCCGTCAAACTTTCTACCGCATGGCCCAAGGTATGGCCATAGTTCAAAATAGCGCGTAATCCGGCTTCTTTTTCATCTTGAGTGACCACATCCACCTTGGCTTGACAGGAACGGGTAATGATTGTTTCCAACAGGCGATCGGGTAAGGCCGCCAAATGGGAAAGATCCGCCGTTGCTTCTAACTGTTCAAATAAATCCCGATCCCAAATTACGCCATACTTAATGACCTCGGCCATACCGGCTCGAAACTCCCGTTCTGGTAAGGTTTTTAGTACTAAAGGATCGATATAGACTAAACGAGGTTGATAGAAAGCTCCGATCAAGTTTTTGCCTTGAGGATGATTAACCCCCGTTTTCCCACCAATGGCCGCATCAACCATCGCCAAAAGCGTTGTGGGGATTTGGACAAAATGAACTCCTCGCAACCAAGTTGCTGCCGCAAAGCCCGTCATATCGCCAATAACTCCCCCGCCGAGAGCCACAAAGGTGGAAGACCGCTCTAGACGATTTTCTACGGCCTTGTCATAAATTTGGGCGATGAAATCCAGGGTTTTGTAGGATTCGCCAGCCGGAATAAAATGAATGGTAATGCTATATCCAGCTTGCAGTAGAGATTCCTGTACAATCTGCCCGTAGAAGTCAAAAATTTCAGGATTGGAGACTAGTAATATTTTTTTTCCTAATTGTAGTGGCTTGAGATGTTGACCCACATTAGCGAGGGAATCGGCTGCAATAACGATCTGGTAGGGATTCTGGGGCAAAGGGACAGGAATCAGGGTGGCCATAAATTCGGTGATCAATGAGAGACTATGGGAAGTACAATAGCAAATAATCGAGTTTACTTAAAAGAGGTTAGAAACAATGTCCACTGCCGGTGTTGCTATTTTTATTGGTTATTTTGTGGTTTTTACGGGTTTAACTCTCGGTTTACTCTATGGTCTGCGTGCTGTTAAGCTGATTTGAAAAGCATCATCTGTGTTACTAGAGATAGTTGATCTAATGGTTAGCTATCTCTTTTTTGAAAGGTAAAATTAGCTAGAAATATAAGGTCGTTAAAGATTAGGGCAACCTCTTTTTGATTACTTTCAATGTAACAAATCATTAAGCAAATGATTAGACTCTATTTTCATATGTTAGAGTACATAAAATTATCAAGCTGGACAGTGAGAAGTTCTCTGAAAATCAACGAGTTTACTAGGGTTTCAGCCGCCAGAGGACACCCTGGTGGGGCGACAAGAGAGCTAGAAGACAGACATAGCAAGCAACTTAGCCCTTTTACCTCGAATGTAATCCTTCAACCGATGGCGGCTAATTTGCATTAGCTCTTGAATAATTTTTTCATACAT
>JAYKJI010000313.1:0-23149 GCA_035285405.1 Snowella sp.
TATTTCTCGATAGTTTACGACTGTTACCTTTGGCAAACCTAGTAGCTCATCCAAGTTTATCCACATACTCCACCTCCTACTGTGGTATTACTATTATACACTTTCCACACAGTTGGGGGAAGAGCCATATTATTCGAGCTAATCATTCTTAATCCCTTTACAGCACTTTGCTTAATCACGGCATACAGACAAAAAGCTGAAATGCTTACTAAATAAGGCTTTTAGAAAAAAACTGTACGTCGAGATCCCGATAAGTGCTGTATCTAATCTTTCTGTATAAAAACTCACTGCTTGGGTTTTTGCAAATTGCCACTTGGGTTACGCAAGGCCCATTTCAGGTTTACCATACTGGATAGAAGCATTGCTGATCGTGGAAGCAAAACTACCGCGAGGACAAGGTTTTCAACAATTAGTCCTTAATTCTCTCAATATTTGTTCATGTTAGCCCAACATCAAAAAACCTTAGCCCTCCATTGTCAAGGAAAAACCCTGCTGGATATTACGGCTAAAGTACAGCAAATTGTCAAAGAGTCTGGTATTCAAACGGGGCTTTGTAGCTTATTTGTTCGTCACACTTCCGCCTCTTTAATTATTCAGGAAAATGCCGATCCCGATGTGTTAGCCGATCTGGCAACCTTTTTTGCCCAACTAGTACCGGAAGATGCTCGTCGCTATCGTCATAGTACGGAAGGAACAGATGATATGCCAGCCCACATTCGTACCGCCTTAACCAAAACATCAGAACAAATCCCGATCGCCAAAGGACGTTTAGTATTAGGAACCTGGCAAGGAATTTATCTCTGGGAACACCGCCAAACTTCCCGTTATCGAGAAATTGTTGTTCATATTAGCGGAGTCTAAATTCTAGACAAAAACGTTATACTAATTAACTCAAGATTTTTTCAAGATTTTTATGCCACTGATTCGAGATTCGGTTCGTCAAACCCCTGGTTATGTCCCCGGAGAACAACCTCAAACAACGGATTACGTTAAACTTAATACAAACGAAAATCCCTATCCACCACCAGCCAATATTTTTGATAGTTTATCGACAGAATTAGTAAAGGTGCGACTTTATCCTGATCCAGTTTCTACCCAATTAAGACAAGCTGCTGCCCAGATTTTTCAGGTGTCTCCTAGCCAAATTTTAGCGGGAAATGGCTCGGATGATATTCTGAATATTGCTCTCAGAACCTTTGTAGATCCAGGTGAAACCGTCGCTTTTTTAGACTTAACCTATTCTCTCTACGAAACGATCGCCGCCGTGCATGGAGCCGTGATTAAGAAGATCCCGCTTAATGATCAATTTGAGTTAACTGGCCCCGTCCTTTGTCCCCAGGCAAAAATCATTTTTCTGGCTTCTCCTAATGCTCCGGTCGGCAAACATTTAAACAGAGAATTTTTACGTCAAACTTGCGCCCAAGCATCAGGCATGGTTCTCATTGATGAGGCTTATATTGACTTTTCAGACGAGGATCACTGGGATTTTCTTCAGGAATTCGATAATGTCATTTTATCGCGTACTCTTTCTAAAAGTTATAGTTTAGCAGGAATGCGAGTTGGTTTTGGCATTAGTTCTCCAGCGATGATTCAAGAGATGGATAAGGTGCGAGATTCCTATAATTTGGATCGACTGGCCCAATGTTTAGGAACAGCCGCTTTAGCAGCCACAGAAGACTTTAAACCAATCTGGCAACAAATTCGTCAAACTCGTCAACGCTTAACCCTTGCCTTAGAAAAATTAGACTTTAAGGTGTTACCATCCGATGCAAATTTTGTTCTTGCTTCTCCTCAATGGATAGGGGCCTTTGACCTTTATCAGCAATTGAAAGCCCAAAAAGTATTAGTGCGTTATTTTAAGCATCCTCGTATTTTGGATTATGTGCGTATTTCTATCGGAACTGAGTCCGAAACTGACCAATTATTAACGGCAATCGCTGCCATTCAACAGGATTATCTTAACTCGTCAAAAGGCTGATATTAATGTCAAGCTTAATCAACTCCTCTGTCCAAAAACGTTTAGAATTAGCTCATATTTTGGCTGATTTGTCCGGTGAAGTTATTCGTCATTATTTTCGGCGATCGCACCTGCCAGCAGAAACTAAAGTAGGCGAAAGTTCGGCCATTGTCACCATAGCTGATCAGCAAGCAGAACAAGTAATGGTAGATCGTTTATTACAGGATTTTCCTGACGATGGTGTTATTCGAGAGGAAGGAGAAAACAAAACTTCCCAAAGTGGTTATTCCTGGGTAATCGATCCCATTGACGGCACATCTTCTTTTGTCAAAGGCTTACCAATTTTTGGCACGTTAATTGGGCTAATTGATAGCCAAAATAATCCCCTATGGGGCATTGCCAATCAACCGATTACGCTAGAACGTTGGCAGGGAATACAGGGGGCAAAAAGTCTGTTTCAGCATCAATATTTAGACAATCATTATGCTCAGGAAAGTCACTGGTCTTTAGCAGAAGCTTGTCTAGCCTCAACTACCCCCTTAATGTTTATCACATCCCGTCAACAAAAAATCGCCCATCAACTTCAGCAAATCTGTAAACGTACCGCTTTTGGAGGAGATTGTTATAACTATTTATCGCTGGCGGCGGGTTGGACAGCAATGCCCTTAATTATCTTAGAATCGGACATGAAATACTATGATTTTTGTGCCTTGATTCCCATCATTGAAGGTAGTGGGGCTATCATTAGTGATTGGCAAGGTCAACCCTTAAAGCCGCAATCCACTGAGGTTTTAGCCACAGCTAATGCTAATTTACATCAAGCTGTTTTAGCCGTGATTAGAAAGGCTGAAAGTAATGATCATGATTCTGGCTAAGTTAGTCGCTAGGAGAGAATTTTGTTAATTTGCCAAAAGAAAAGCTAGGGTTGGAATCAAGCAGCCAATTATCCCTAGCTTTTTATCTACAATCCAGCGAACATTTCTTGGCGTTTAGGAAATAGAGCCTAACTTGCTTTTGGAACTAAATTAAGGAAAGCATCAAAATCTTTCAGCGCTTCTTTGTATTGGATTGCAGCCTGACCAACTAGACGTTCTTTGGCAGTGGCATCCAATCGTTCTAGGTGACTAAAGACCTCACGGGCTAATTCCGTCGCCGCATCTTGATCCTTCGGTAAAAGAGAACGAGAGAAGCCTAACATATCGGCTCGCAGATGACCCAGGGGGCCATGCAGGAGAGTGATGGTATCTACCCAATTCTGCTCAGAAAGTAAGGTTCCGAGGGTTGTCATTTGTTCCCGTGCTGCTTCAATTGGTTGAACATAGACCTGAAGTTGGGCAATTTTCTCCGGTGAATAGGTGGTAGGAATTTCTACCTGGGGGCCACTACAGCTAACCAAGAGGGTGGTGGCGAGAACAAGTATTAAAGAAAGAAGAGAACGAAAAAATTTCATGGTAGTAGTTTAAGAACTGTAATCAGGATAAAAGAAAGTTTGTCTCTTGGAATCTCAAGACGTGCTTCTTTCATAGTATCTGTGACAGGTTCCCAACTGGCAACTACTTTGGGATTTGGGTATCTCTAGGGGCAAGCGGCGATCGCGATTTAAACAATTGCCTTTATTTTGGTTTAGATGATTTCTGTGAAATAGAGTACCTAAGAGAGAAAAAGATAGGAAGTTAAGACTTCCCTAATATTTCTCTGGTTGTTGACTTTTTAAGTAAGCCCTAACTAAAAGCAAAGGTTGCTCCTAAAAGATTGACATTAACATCAGCAGCTACAAAACCCGTCGTGGCACTGGTAGTTAACAGTAAGGTTCCTGTACCAAAACCAGTGTTGCCTGAGATGCCATCACCCACTTTAAACAGGGTATTACTGCCAGAAACCTGTACATCAATCGCGGTTATGCTGGTGAATTTGAGAACATCTCCACCGGCTCCACGCACAAAGTTGTAAACGGTATCAACCCCATCGCCACTGGTATAGTTAACCGTATCTTTAACGGTATCACTGCCGACATAGAGCAGATCATTGCCGGCTCCACCTGTGAGGATATCTGCACCGCCGTAGCCATAGAGAACGTTAACCCCTGTATTGCCCGTGAGATTATCGCCTGCGGTATTAGAGCCTTGGACATTTTCAATTTGGGAAAGAGTATCTGTTCCCCCTTCGCCATCATTAGCGATTCCTGTGGCTAGGTTAACTGTTACGGCTCCTGTGACAGTATAATAGTAGGCAGTATCGGTTCCATTGCCACCCGTTAAGAGATCATTGCCTGTCCCACCAATTAAGGTATCGTTACCATCCCCACCGTTGAGGTTGTCATTACCGCCATAGCCATAGAGCGTATTATTATTGGCATCGCCTGTCAGATTGTCCCCTGCGGTATTGGAGCCTTGGACATGCTCAATTTGAGAGAGGGTATCGGTTCCGCCCAAACCATCGCTGGCGGTTCCTGTTCCTAAGTTAACGGTGACACTTCCAGTTGAACTGTAATAGTAAGCATAATCGTTGCCATTACCGCCAATGAGAGTATCGTTACCTGCACCGCCATTAAGGGTATCGTTACCATCGCCTCCATCTAGGGTGTTATTGGCCGTATTACCTGTTAAGGAATTGTTGGCAGTATTGCCTGTACCGTTAATGACGCTAGAACCCGTTAAGGCCAGGTTTTCGATGTTGGGAAAAGCGACAAGGCTAAAGGTGACAGAGGATTGAATGGTGTCAGTTCCTTCGCTGGCATTTTCGGTGATGACATCAGTGGTGCTATCAATTTGGTAAATATCATTGCCTAGACCACCAATCAAGGTATCGACTCCCGTACTGCCATTGAGGGTATTGTTGGCACTGTTGCCGGTGAGGATGTTGTTACCGCTATTACCTGTACCATTGATCGCATTAGCTCCAATCAAGGTCAGGTTTTCGACTCCGTTGGGTAGCGTACGGGTTAGTCCACTGTACCAAGTATCGCTAATGATCACTTCTCCGATACTGGCATTAGTGTTAAGTTTAGCGTTAACAGGGTTAGAAAGGGTGACAGTAAATGCTTCAAGGCTTTCGTTAATGTCGTCGTTAAGGATGGGAATGCTGATTGCAGCAAGAGTACTATTTGGCGCAATGTTTAGGGTTCCACTAGTAGTAGTATAGTCACTACCGGCGGTAGCATTAATGGCGGTGGTGGTATAGTTAACGCTGACGGTTTGGCTGATGGGATTACTGAGGCTAATGGTTAGGAAAGCACTGGCATCTTTACCTTCGACGACGGTGATGTCATTGATAGAGATGGTTGGCAAATCGTCGTTGGTGATAGTTCCGGTGACAGCCGCAGTGGTGCCAATGGTATAGCCTGTGCCTGTTGCTAAAGTCAGGGCTACGGTCTCGTTACTTTCAATAGTGGTATCAGCAGTGGGATCGATGGTGAGGGTAGCTGTAGCTGAGTTGGCTGCAAAGGTAATAGTTTTTCCTGTGCCAGGGGTCGCGCCTGTGTAGTCAGTAGCGGTAGCTGTGCCGGCAATGCTGTAATTAATAGTTAGACTGCTAGCTAAATTTCCGCTGCGAGTAAATGTATAAACAAGATTGGCAGTTCCGTCTTCGTTCACACCTGAAGGAGCTACAGACAAAATCAATAAAGGAACATCGCTTGTGGCTTGTATTTCCTGAGTCCAATAGCTGGCAATGGTATCCCATGGATTGTCGGTTTGCGGATTGATAAATATATCGTTAGTGATATAAACCATCCCTACTTTGCGCGATTTTGCTAGTTGTAGATCGGCAAACATATCTTCCGCTTGGGGTTCGGTATGAATCAAATGGGCGAAATGATCAGCATTAAAGGTATTCAGCCATGATGGAGAAGTATAATTGTTTCGATACTCAGCCCCCGTATTCTCAAATGTGACTAGAGTATCTACTGTATTGGCATAGTCTATAACAGTGAATTGTAACTGTCCACTGGTATTTTGAGTAGATGACGTACCAGGATTACCAATAATTTTTGCAGTGGATTTTTTAGACTTAATATAGTCACGAATTTGCTGATAGTAGCCAACATCTCCAAGATCGTTAGACATTTCATCAAGGAACATACCATCTATCTGAAAACCTGTATTTTGATAGTATGCAGCATCTAGATACTTATTTATATCAGCCTTAACTGCATTAAGATCTCGATCAGCAAAGCTCGTAGGAACATAACCATAGACTAAAGCTCCTGCGTTTTTTAAATCAAGCAGAGGATCAGGCCCATTCGGATTGATATAGTTTGGATCTATAGTAGGAGAACTTCCTGGCCCACTACTGGGATTGAGAATAGTATGTAATTGACTTTTTAAAGTCTTTGCAGTCTCAATCAAATTATTCCACATCTTAGAACCATCACTCGATGCTGGATTACCATAGGCTGGGACTAAAAAGCCAACATTCGATAAGTCATCATTGGTAATAGTTCCCGTGACAGCCGCAGTGGTGCCAATGGTGTAGCCTGTACCAGTCACTAAGGTTAGGGCTACGGTCTCGTCACTTTCAATCGTGGTATCGGCAGTGGGATCGATGGTGAGAGTTACTGTGGGAGAATTGGCTGCAAAGGTAATGGTTTTGCCAGTACCAGGAGTCGCGCCTGTGTAGTCGGTAGCATCAGCTGTTCCTGTAATGCCATAGTTGACGGTTAGGGTAGAAGTGGTGGGGCCAGTACGGGTGAAGGTATAGACCAGATTGGTTGTGCCATCTTCGGTAACACTGGTTGGGGCTACAGCGAGGGTAATAGAGGGTAAGTCATCGTTGGTAATGGTTCCCGTGACAGCCGCAGTGGTTCCAATGGTGTAGCCTGTGCCAGTAGCCAAGGTCAGAGCTACAGTGTCATTGGCTTCGATAGTGGTATCGGCTGTGGGATCGATGGTGAGGGTTGCTGTGGCTGAGTTGGCTGCAAAGGTTATTGTTTTTCCTGTGCCAGGGGTTGCGCCAGTGTAGTCGGTAGCATCGGCTGTGCCTGTGATGCCATAGTTGACGGTTAGGGTAGAAGTGGTGGGGCCAGTACGAGTGAAGGTATAGACTAGATTAGTTGTGCCATCCTCGGCAACACTAGCAGGAGCGACGGCTAGGGTAATAGAGGGTAAGTCATCGTTGGTAATAGTTCCTGTGACGGCGGTTGTTGTTCCGACTGTGTAGCCTGTTCCTGTTAATAAGGTGAGGACGATGGTTTCATCGGTTTCAACAGTGGTATCGACGCTGGGATCTATGGTTAAGGTTGCTGTGGCTGAGTTGGCTGCAAAGGTGATTATTTTTCCGGTGCCAGGGGCCGTACCTGTATAATCTGCGGTGGTAGCTGTCCCTCCGACGCTGTAGTTGACAGTTAAGGGATTTGTTACTTCTCCAGTACGGGTAAAAGTATAAACCAGGTTTGTAAGGCCATCTTCCTGAACACTAGGAGGGTTGAGCGTTACCGTCACCACTGTGCTGTGGCTATAGAGATAAGCCAAAGCTCCCGAAAAACCAGCATTGTAATCGAGGGCAACTTCATTTCGGACGAAGTCTTGAATTGTATCTTGGTAATCAAAATCATCTAGCGAACCTGGCCCTCCCACTAATGCACCATAGAGCAGGTTGTGGCTAGGAGTATTGGCATTGTATAGATCCCACCCATTGTTGCCAGTGTAATCAGGACTACCATTAAGGTGGGCATGGGCATGGTGAGGATTCTGAGAATAGGTACTACCAAATCCCACCACATAACTCGATCCCCTAGGGTTATTTCCCAATATGTAGTCAATTTGACTTTTGACAAAGTTTGCATATCGGCCGTTATAGTCTTGAATAGTATCACTATAGATAGCTGCTAGAAAAGCCGTATTCGCAGCATAACGCAAAGAACCCCACTCATCTAGAAAGGCCAGTCCCCCATTAGTATATGGTATACTACCAGTCCCTTTTACAGTCCAATAATTTAACCAAGCTTCTATTTCGTTTCTACTATAGGCAGGATCTTCTTGAGCAATTAATATAGATGTTCCGTACTCTTTGTCGCCATAGGTTTGAGTCCAATTCCCTAAATTAATATTTTTGGACTTTGCAATTTGTAAATAGGTTTGATTATTAGCCCAACTCAGGGGATCGTTGACATTCCCATTACTAGCTTTAATTGCTTTGTGTAACCAAATCGCCCCCCAAGCAAGGTCGTCATTGAAGTTGTTAGAGCTGTAGACGGTGTTAGTAATGATGTCACTATAAATCCCTTGATATTGATAGGCAAATTTAAACAGTGCCTTAGCATGGTCTAAAAGGAGACTAGCGTAAGTTGCATTCGTACTACGAAAAACAATAGAGGCTGCTGCTAAGGAAGCTGCTACCTCGCCAGCTAAATCCGATCCAGGTTTTGTTGAATCGATAAAATAGGCTGGTCTGGGCATGGCTATATTTTGATCATCAGACCAGGTGTCATGATCAATTTCTGTACGTCCTACCTGTCCCCAAAGTCGCAATGTTTGTAAGTTAGCTCCAGTACCTGTGGTTTCATGCGCTTTTAGTAGCCAATCAGTTCCCCATTTGATACTATCTAAAGCGAATCCTACTTGACCGCTTTGGCTATAGGCATTTTGATATTGAGCTAATCCCCAAGCCATCATAGTCATAGAGTTGGACATAGTATACGCATACTTCATTCGATCTCCTGCATCATAATACCCACCACTAAGATCTCGACTGAGAGTTTCATTCGCCTCTAATTGACCATTATTATTAGCATCGTAGCGAGCTGTCGCATCTCCCAAGGCTGAGTCACGCCGCCATAGTACCCGATTGTTACTGGGTAATTGTCCTGAACGTTGAGCTTCGTAGAATAGAAAGGATTTTGCTAAGGCATCAGCATAATTGGTGCCGTTAAACGAGAAAAACGTATTCTGTTCGATCGCGACCTTTTTGCCATCTATCATCATCAATGCGTGATCATCTTCCGTTTTAATCCGACTCAATTCAGCCGCACTTAAACTAACCCCTCGCACCACAGCCGAAAACAACTCCCCCTCATCCCCCGCCGTATCCGTACCATTCACCTGAGCATCCACAAAATGCCCAATCTCCTCCAAAATCACCGCCTCTAACTGCTGAGGACTAGCCGTTTCCACAAACGCATCCGACAAATAAATAATATTCGTACTGCTGGCATAGGCTCCTCGCGCATTACCCAAAATCTCATCATCAATCACCGCGATCGTCGGTAACTGACCAAAATTCCCACTCTGCCACTGAGCACGAAACGACTCAGCCACCGTCAAATTATATTCCGTCCCAAAAATCGAATCAAAATTCGTCCAAAAACTCTCCAGCCCCGCAAAAGCCGTTAACTGCTGATAAACCGTCGTCAAACCTGCTGATAATAAAGAGCTAACCATAACCAACCAATCCTACTCAAGATCGCCGCCTTTATGGTAGCTGTACCCACAGCAAAAATACTAGTCTTTTTACAAAACTTTATGGTCATGTGATTATCAACACAGCGTGACAGTGATCTCCATCACACCACTGTCCCAAACCCACAAGAAACCCACCAAACCAATAAAAAATTGGGGGGGATAGACCTCAACAAAATGAGGATACTTCCCTCAATTCTGTTGACCAGCAACAAACTGCTGCACCAAAACCAGATCAAGCTCCAACTCCTGAGCAATCTGTTCCAAAGTCAACCCCAATCGCTTCAATACAGAAACCATTTCTAACTTAGCCTCCAATTTTCCTTGCTCAAGACCCTCTTGGCGACCCTCTTGTAAAATGTCCTGATAAAAAGCTGATTCTTTCATAATGTTATCAAACATGGATAAATTTTAACATTTTCAGCGATCGCCCCTTACTGTGAAGAAAAACGATTTTGTATTAATTACCTAAAATCAGATCTTGACATCCTTATCCCCATCTCCCCTGTCTCCCCATCTCCCCAGTCCTCCCCAGTCTCCCTACCTCCCCAGCCTCCGTTGATCCAACCATTGTTGCAAAATAATTTGAGCAGCCTGTTGATCAATTAAACCCTTATTCCAAGTCGAAAAGCGTTTTTGTGCCTTTAATTGGTTTTCTGCCTCCACAGAAGTTAATCTTTCATCCACATATTCAACGGGTAAAGACAATATTTTGCTAAGACGATGGACAAATTTTTGCACCTGTTTAGCCTGAAAACCTAAATTACCATCCATGGTATAGGGCAAACCCACCACCAAAACTTGCACCGATCGCCGTGTTACTAAAGACTGTAACTGCTCCACATCCTGCTGAAAAGAGGTGCGTTCAATCGTTGTAATACCAGCCGCAATTAAACCAGTTCCATCGCATCCTGCCACGCCGATCCGTTTTTTGCCAATATCCAATCCCAGGGCTGCAACGATTTCCATTGACCTAAATTTGCACTATCTTTGCAATATTAACGACTTTGACGGTGTTGATCATAGCAGATGCTAAGAGAGCAAAAGGGTTGCGTTAGACTAGAAGAATAGAGAGCAGTGCTAAGTACAGAGTTATTTTTGCCCATATCGCCAAGATTTTGTCAAAACTTTTCTAGGAATGGATTAAGACTATGCCCCGTATTGTCATTATTACCGGCTTTGAAACCTTTAATGCAGGTCTCTATCGTCAGGCTGCTCAACTGACCCAGAGTCGCTGTCCTGATTTGCAAATATTGATTTTCAGCGATCGCCAACTGACGACGGAAGCGAATACCATTGCCGAAGCATTGCAAGGAGCCCAGGTCTTTTTTGCCAGTTTAATTTTTGACTACGATCAGGTGATGTGGCTACGGGAAAGGGTTGAAAATATTCCCATTCGTTTAGTCTTTGAATCCGCCCTAGAATTAATGAGTTTAACGCAGTTAGGCCAGTTTAAAATTGGCGATAAGCCGAAAGGAATGCCTAAACCCATTCAGTTTATTTTAAGCAAATTTTCCAGTGGCAAAGAAGAGGATAAACTAGCCGGTTATTTAAGCTTTTTAAAAACTGGGCCGAAATTATTAAAATTTATTCCCGCTAAAAAAGTTCAAGATCTTCGCAATTGGCTCATCATTTATGGTTATTGGAATGCGGGAGGAACTGAAAATGTGGCAGCAATGACTTGGATATTGGCAGAAAAATATTTGCATTTAAAAGTAGGAGCTATTCCAGAGCCGATAGAAACACCAAATATGGGGCTATTACATCCCGATTATACTGGTTATTTTGCCACTCCTAAAGACTATTTAAACTGGTATCAAGCTTTTCATTTAATAGCTACCCAACCCGTTGTTGCTATTTTGCTTTATCGAAAACACGTTATTAGTCAGCAAGCCTATATTAGCCAGTTAATTCATGCCTTTGAAGCGGCTGGTTTATTGCCCTTACCCATTTTTATTAATGGTGTTGAAGCCCATGTCATTGTTAGGGATTGGCTCACCACTGATTATGAGCAGCAACAACGTCATTTAGGATTAAAATTAACACCTTCTCTCAGCCAGGATGCAGTCAAGGTAAATGCCATTATTTCTACCATCGGGTTTCCTCTGGTGGGTGGGCCCGCCGGATCGATGGAAGCCGGACGACAAGTAGAAGTGGCCAAAGGCATTTTAAGCGCGAAAAATATTCCCTATTTGATTGCTGCACCTCTGCTAATTCAAGACATTCATTCCTGGACAAGACAGGGCATTGGGGGTTTGCAAAGTGTGGTTTTATACGCCTTACCAGAATTAGATGGGGCGATCGATACGGTTCCCCTGGGAGGCTTAGTGGGAGAGAATATTTACCTCATCCCTGAACGGGTTAAACGATTGACAGGGCGGGTTAAACAGTGGATTAATTTACGAAAAAAAGCAGCCAGCGATCGCAAAATTGCCATTATCTTATACGGTTTTCCCCCTGGCTATGGAGCTACAGGAACCGCCGCTCTTTTAAATGTACCCCGCAGTTTAATAAAATTATTAAAAGCTCTTAAAGATCAAGGCTATCAAGTAGGGGATTTACCTGAATCAGGAGAAGAGATTATTGATTGGGTAAAATTGGCGGATGAAAGCATTAATCGAACAGAAATTGAGGCTAAAAGTGTCCAGGTTAGAACCCTAGAAGATTGGTTAGGTGATTTGTTAGTCAAACGCATTGAAAAACAGTGGCAATCCTTAACGGAGACAGGCATTAAAACCTATGGAGACGCATTTTATCTCGGTGGCATAACTCTGGGAAATATTTGGATTGGGGTACAACCGCCCTTAGGATTAGCCGGTGATCCGATGCGCTTAATGTTTGAAAAAGATTTAACTCCTCATCCCCAATACGCTGCTTTTTATCAATGGTTAGCGAAGGATTTTCAAGCCGATGCTCTGATCCATTTTGGGATGCACGGCACGGTCGAATGGCTACCTGGTTCACCCCTGGGCAATACAAGCTATTCCTGGCCCGATATTTTATTAGGCAATTTACCCAATCTTTATCTCTATGCAGCGAATAATCCCTCGGAATCTATGTTAGCAAAACGTCGCGGTTATGGGGTCTTAATTTCTCATAATGTTCCTCCCTATGGCCGGGCCGGTTTATACAAAGAATTAATGAGCTTACGGGATTTAATCAGTGAATATCGAGAAGAGCCTGAGAAAAATGCAGTTTTGTCCCCCATTATTTGTCAAAAAATTGTCGATGCTGGTTTAGAAAAAGATTGTCCCTTTACGGAAGGTAAAAAATTAGGCATTGAATTTACCTACGAAAATGCCCGTTTATTTAGCCAACACAGTTTACAGGAATATTTTCTACAGATTTATGATTATTTGCAAATCGTTGAACAACGCCTTTTTTCGTCGGGTTTACATACGCTAGGTGAACCCCCTAATGCTGAACAGTTAGAGAGTTATTTAGAAGCCTATTTTGGGGAACAGTTATCGCCAACGGAAAGAACGGCTATTGCCACCCGTAATCAAAGTGATGACTATTTACTCTCCTTTGCCAATGGTCGCAGTGAAACCTTAAAAACTGCTTTTCAGATTCGGGATTTACTTCAGCAAAATACCGACGAATTAACAAATTTATTACGGGGTTTAAATGGCGAATATATTCTACCGGCTCCGGGGGGAGATTTGCTCAGAGATGGGGCAGGAGTTTTACCCACTGGCCGTAATATTCATGCGCTAGATCCCTACCGAATGCCTTCCCCGGCGGCCTACGAAAGGGGCCGAGAAATTGCTCAAAAAATTATTGCTAAACATCTCGAAGAAACGGGGAGTTATCCTGAAACGGTTGCGGTGATGTTGTGGGGTTTGGATGCGATTAAAACTAAGGGGGAATCCTTGGGCATTCTCTTAGAATTAGTGGGGGCTGAACCGTTGAAAGAAGGTACGGGTCGCATTGTTCGTTATCAATTAAAATCGTTAGCTGAACTTGATCATCCTCGCATTGATGTGTTAGCCAATTTATCAGGTATTTTCCGGGATACTTTTGTCAATATTTTGGAATTATTAGATGATCTCTTTCAACGGGCGGCCCAAATGGATGAACCGCTTGAACAAAATTTTATTCGTAAACACGCGATCGCCCTTCAGGAACAGGGCATAGAAAATGCAACGGCCCGACTTTTTTCTAATCCTGCTGGAGATTTTGGTTCTTTAGTGAATGATCAGGTGGTGGATGGCAATTGGGAAAAGGATACGGAATTGGCAAATACCTGGCAGAAACGCAATCAATTTAGTTATGGTCGCCAGGATAAGGGTCAAGCTCGTCCTGAAGTATTACAACAATTATTAAAAACCAGCGATCGCATTGTGCAGCAAATTGATTCAGTGGAGTATGGTTTAACCGATATTCAGGAATATTATGGCAATACGGGTGGTTTAAAATTAGCGGCGGAAACTCAGCAAGGAAAAAAAGTAACGGCTAACTTTATCGAAAGTTTTTCCAAGGATACAACGCCCCGAAAATTAGAAGAGGTTTTACGTTTAGAATATCGGAGTAAATTACTTAATCCTAAATGGGCTGAGGCAATGGTGGCCCAAGGTTCAGGGGGAGCCTACGAAATTTCCCAACGTTTAACCGCTTTAATTGGTTGGAGTGGCACGGTCGATTTTACGGATCATTGGGTTTATGATCAGGCGGCAGCTACTTATGCCTTAGATTCAGAAATGGCTAAACGTTTACAAGCAGCAAATCCTGAAGCTTTCCGTAATATTATTGGTCGAATGTTGGAAGCTAATGGTCGCGGCTTTTGGCAAGCGGATGAGGAAAAATTAGAGAAATTACGTCAACTCTACGCTTTAACAGAAGAAGAATTAGAAGGCGTAAATTCCTAATTGTGTTGTCTTTTAGGAATTTCTAGAAGGACTTCATTAAGATTTATTTCTCGGCTTTCTTTGATTTCATTAACTTCATGTTTATGGTGAGGAAAGGTGCTAATTTCCTGATGATGGGGGGCATTATCATAACGGAAGATCATAACTTGATTTTCATCCATGTAGTGGTACCGATACTTGATTTTAGATTTAAGTTCAGTGTTTTTGACCTCTACAAAGTCCAAGCGATGATGATTATCAAAAATGATTGAACCATTAATATAGCCTTGAGTGTTATTATAAATCTTCTTGGTTAGTGATAAATGTCGAATATTCGGAAATTCTCGAATGCTTTGCTCAAGAGATAAAAAATAATTTTCGATCATTTTAGTTCGCGAAGATATGTCTCATTTTGACAACACATTTCATATAATCCAGACCAAGCAATAAAGTCAGCTTCATCTCCTAATTTATCTTGAAAAAATTGTCGATAAAATTCTGCGGATGTCATCTGATATTGTTCTTCAAATTTTGCCAAATCTGATTTTAAACTTAAGATACTTTTCTCTAATTCTTTAATTTGATAATCAATAATACCTTGTGCAAAATTTTCCTGATTTTCTACGCTGTTTAAAATCTTTTTTAGACGTTTTTCAGTTTCGGGTTGAATAGAGAGTTGCAAATTGATCATAGATTCTTATTTTTATAAAATGGTACATTGTGTCCGTAGTATAACACATTTTACAAGAGGAGCGATCGCATTGTGCAGAAAATGGATTCAGTGGAATACGGTTTAACGGCTAATTGGATTTATAATTATATGAAGGCAATTTACGGGACAGAAGAAGAATTAGAAAGAGTGAGCTAATCAATGTATTATCCAGTTATTCGGAATCCCAACTATGACTTTGCTGACCAAGGCTATGGTGCCATTTATCCCAATATTCATAAATATCCCGCTACCATGCCTCCCCAAATTGGCATTGCTTTATTAAAAGAGTTAAAGATTACTCAAGGCAAATTACTCGATCCCTATTGTGGTTCAGGGTCTTCCTTTGCCAGTGGCTTAGAATGTGGATTGACGGAAATGTACGGATTTGATATTAATCCCTTAGCTGTTTTAATTTCTAGGGTAAAATTTACCAAGATTGACCTAGAAGCATTACAAAGAATGAAACAACAATTAAGGGAACAAGTCGATGAATATCTAAAAAAAGAAAATTGCTTAGCAAGGTTTCCTTTGCCCAAAATTACTAATATCAATTTTTGGTTTTCCCAAGAAGTGATTAATAACTTAAATCTTTTGAGGTATTTTATTAACAAAATTGCCGATAAAGATCTCTATCACTTTTTTCTGATTCCTTTTTCAGAAACAGTGCGTGAATGTTCCTATACTCGCAATAATGAATTTAAACTCTATAAAATGAAGGAAAAAGATATTTTAAGTTTTAATCCTGATGTCTTGGGAGTCTATTTTAAAAAACTTCAGGATGTCATTGAGATTTATACAACTGTTTATTTTCCCAAACTTACCCCCAAAACGAACGTTACGGTAAATTATTCTCAATTTAATTATGCCGAAGATAGCTTTGATCTGGTTTTAACCAGTCCCCCCTACGGAGATAGTAGAACGACCGTTGCCTATGGTCAATTTTCAACCCTTGCTAATGAATGGATCGGTATAGATTACGCCCGTAAAGTTGATAAAATGCTGATGGGAGGTAGCCAAACAAAAACCTTATACAACCAAGGTTTAATAACAGACTATATTCAGGCGATCGCGGTCAATAATGAAAAAAGAGCATTAGAAGTGTCCGCATTTTATATTGATCTTGAAAAATCCATTAATCAAGTGGCTAAAAGTGTGAAAGAAGCAGGGAAAATTATTTATATAGTGGGAAATAGAACCGTTAAAAACATACAACTACCAACAGATCAATTCATCGCTGAAAAATTTGAGCAAAATGGCTTTAGACATCTGATTACCTACGAACGTCTTTTAAGCAATAAAGCCATGCCCTCTAAAAACTCACCGACCAATCAGAGTGGTAATACGGTTAATACCATGTTGTACGAATATATTGTGATCAGTGAGAAATCTTAAAGGAAAAAAGTAGGGATTTTCTCAAGGGATTAAATTGAGATTTGACTCACAGTAAATTTGCCACATTTGCTGATAAGCTTTTTCCATCGCCTGGGTAAATTGTTGAGCTTTCCAAAGAGGAGAATCTTGTTTCGCTATTTTTAATTTAGACTTAATCATCGCTCTCAAGGCTGCATCTTGCCCCAAACGAATCCCCCAATCAATATATTCTTGATCTGTCCAAGCAATTCCTTCTGGGATACCCACCTGCATGAGAAAATCATAACTGTTTCGTGCTGCAAATTGTTCCCCTACTTTAGTAACCACAGGAATTTCCATCCAGAGAGTTTCTAAGGTTGTCGTAGCTCCGTTGTAAGGATAAGTATCTAACACCACATCCGCGATCGCTAAATTAGCACGATGGGTCAGTTCATCCGGATCACTCGATAAAAACTGAATCCGTTGGGTTTCAATCCCCACTTCTAACGCAATAACATCAATTAATTGACGAATATTTTCGTTATCACCCCCCCCTTTAATCAGAAAAATACTATGGGGAACTGCCTGGATAATTCTTAATTGTTGCCGTAGAATATCAGGATGACATTTAAGTTTATTTTGAACGCTCAGATAAATAATAGTATCAGAATTAAGTCCTAGTGTTTCCCGACTTAGAGTAGGGTTGCCGACCTCAAAACCATCCACAGCAATATAGGTCTGGGGCAATAACCAGAGTTTTTCTCGATAATCAGTCTGGGCATTTTTAGGTAACACAAAATCATCGGCAATAAAATAATCGATCGCAGGTAAACCAGAGGCATCTAAACCCAACCAGGTGACTTGGATCGGAGCTACCTTTAAGGCTAAAACTTGAGCGGTGAGATTATTGGTAAGACTATCTAAGTCAACTAAAATGTCAATCTCATCTGCCTGAATTTGAGCAGCGATCGCCTGGGGATCTCTAGTAAAATGATAATAACCACGAGCATTTGGTTTAACCCAGGTTTTCGTTAAATCATCTTCTGGTTGACCTAGTAAATAAAAATAGAGTTGAAAATTCTGTTGATCATGATAGTGAAATAACCAACGACTGAGCCAGCCAACGGAATGCTGATAAAGTGTATGGGCAATATAGCCAATTTTAAGGACTTTTGGCGATGCTGGAATCGTTATTGTCTTGGTTAGCGGAAACGTTGTTCGTGCTTGAATATTATCTTGAAAAATTTGGGCAATTTTGTTGAGAAAGAGACGATTTTGAGTCGGTTGATCCCGTAAATAAAAAAGAGGATAGCCAACACCCCAAAACCGATCAATTAAATAATTCTCTAAAATAATCTTTGGTTGGGTCAATAATTGATTAAGAGTACTTTGAAAACGTTCCCAAATGGGAGCGATCGCCAACCAGGAACTACCTCGCAAAAGAACCGTTAAAACACGAGATAAAAAATAACATTGTAGTGGAATAGAATAATTATTATCTGGTTCTAAACTGCGATAAAGTTGCCAAGCTGTGTCCATTAGAGATTGAGACTGTCGATTGCGTTGGTAATAATTAAGAAGCTCATTTAAAATATAGACATTATTCGGAGAGAATTGTAAGCAAACCTGGGCAATATCGGCGGCATAGGTAGGTAGTAACTGATCATAGGCCATCTGATTGGCAAACTCCAGGACGGCATTGAGACCCTGCTCTATTTCAACCAGATGAGGTAAACTAACGGCTAAGAAATCCACCGCGATCGCCGTTGGGAACTGTAATATGGCTAAGATAATTTTTAATAATTGCGATTGGTCTAAGCTTGCCTGAACTTCTGGTTTGATCGTTTCTAAAAGTGGGATAACTTGCCACTCTTCTAAGTGTTCTGGTTTGAAATAATTTAGACAAATTTCAAGTTCAATTAAATGGAGAAGATTATTAATATCTTCTGGGTTCAAAGCCTGAATTTGTTGTCGAATTTGCCAAGCCCATCGCGTCGCCCCCTGTTTTTCCTGCTGTTGAGCTTCTCCTGCCAATAGCTCGATTAATGCAGTCAGACTATCCTGTTCAGGGTTGAGTAACCCTTGAGTTAAACCGGCAAACCAAACTTCCTGGGCAGCATCTTCCTCACCTTGCCATAGATAGGCTAAACCTAAATGCCAATAGTGGGACAAAATTTCCGGTTCCTGCTCAATCAAGCTTTCATAGGTTTGCACCTGCTCTTGAGTCGCTGGAAAGATCCCATCAATAATCTCGCCATTTTGTGATTCCAAGGTTTAAACTCTCCCCGTCTTGATGATTCCTAATTATGCTAATCTGTGCTTTGTGACAAATTGTAACATCTGCAACAGGAGGCAGCTTTGGAACGTACTTTTATCATGGTCAAACCCGACGGTGTACAGCGCAATCTAGTCGGAGAAATTATTCGTCGTTTTGAAACCAAGGGCTATAAATTGGTGGGACTAAAATTGATGTCTGTCTCTCAAGAGTTAGCTGAAAAACATTATGATGCCCTCAAGGATAAACCGTTTTTTCCTGGTTTAGTGAGTTTTATTTGTTCTTCTCCCGTTGTTGCGATGGTTTGGGAAGGGGAAAATGTGGTTGTCACCTCTCGACAAATGATTGGAGCCACAAATCCTCATGCCGCCGTGCCAGGTACAATTCGCGGTGATTTTGGTGTTTCTGTGGGTCGCAATATCATTCATGGTTCTGATGCCATTGAAACAGCTACACGAGAAATTGGCCTTTGGTTTAGTGAAGCAGAATTGACTTCTTGGGATGCAGCGATCGCTAGTTGGCTCTACGAGTAAAAAGATTCCCTTAACTATCTAAAAAAAGACCCGATCCTAATCGTAGAAATCGGGTTTTTCTTTACTTTTTAAGTATTTTAGCTATTAAAGCCTAGTAGAAATTAGGACGATGACTAAGTAAATTCAAGAATTCTTCACGGGTTTTTTGTTCCTCTTGGAAAACACCAATCATGGCACTGGTGACAGTCCAGGAACCTGGTTTTTGGACACCCCGCATCACCATACACATATGGGTTGCTTCCATGACTACCGCGACTCCCTGGGGATCAAGAATTTCCTGCACTGCTTCAGCAATTTGTCGAGTGAGACGTTCTTGTACTTGTAAACGACGAGAGTACATTTCCACAATCCGAGCTAATTTGCTTAAACCCACAACTTTTTGATTGGGAATATAGGCAACATGAGCCTTGCCCATGAAGGGAAGCATATGATGTTCACAAAGACTAAAAAAGTCAATATCTCGAACTAAGACCATTTCATTATGGCCTTCATTAAAAATAGCTCCATTGACCAACTTTTCGAGGGATTGATTATAACCCTGGGTCAAGAACTGCATCGCCTCAGCTACTCGTTTGGGTGTTTTTAATAAACCCTCCCGTTCAGGATCTTCGCCAACGGATTCTAATAAGCTTTTGACCGCTCCCATCATTTTTTCTTTATTGGCATCATCTGCTATCACTTCAGGGTGAATTTGAACGGGTTGCCCGTTGTGGGTATTGCGGTCTGGACGGGGGACAACTAGCTCAGTTAATTTAGAACTGGACACATCGTTACTGTTAATCATGCCATTACTGGAAAGGTCAGGGGAAGAGACAACTGTCATAATCAAGGTAGGTGAGTTGTAAGTAGGGGTTTAGAGAATACTGGCATTGAACATAATTGTCATTTTCTCAATTCAATTGGGCCAAATTCTGCGGCGATCGCTTACTGGCTCCAGTGACTAGAACCGTGGGAGGTTGCAAGGAAGAATTCATAAAACAATGGTGGCCACTCTCGAAGATTGCTGGCAATGCGAGAAACTAACCCCTGAGAATGGGGATGTCTTTTCACCCTTGGCAGCCAAGAAGATTAGAATTTGGTTAAGAAATGTAACATTTCAATACCATCGGCATTATATCATTTCTGTATGCTGTCAACTGGTGCAGAAAAAAAGATCCCCATAAAAAGCATCTCTGCTGCAAATTTGACTTAATTTTCCAGAAACTGCCCCATTTGCCGAAATTTCTGATAGCGCAATTCCCGACGTTGATGGGGAGTCATTTGTAATAGGGTTTTCAAATGGTCTAGGATTGACTGTTTCAGTAGGGCTGAGGCATTGAGTGGATTAGAGTGGGCGGCCCCTGACGGTTCGGGAACAATATCATCGATAATCCCTAACTCTTTCAGATCCTTGGAGGTAATTTTGAGGGCGATCGCCGCTTTATCGGATTTTTTCGCATCTTTCCAGAGAATAGCCGCACAGGCTTCCGGCGTTGCAACGGTATAAACTGCATGTTCAAGCATTAAAACCCGATCGCCGACTCCAATCCCCAAGGCCCCCCCGGATCCGCCTTCCCCAATCACTGTACAGATAATGGGAACTTCAAAACGAAACATTTGCCGCAGATTATAGGCGATCGCTTCTCCCTGACCGAGTTTTTCCGCATCTACGCCCGCCCAGGCTCCAGGGGTATCAATAAAGGTAATGATGGGCATTCCAAACTGTTCAGCGTGTTCCATCAAGCGTAGGGCTTTACGGTAGCCATTGGGGGCTGGCATCCCAAAATTACGGGCCACATTATCCTTCGTATCTCGTCCCTTCTGATGTCCCATGATGACTACAGGCTGACCGTCTAATCTGGCTACCCCACCCACCAGCGCCGGATCATCATAACCACCGCGATCGCCGTGCATTTCAAACCAATCATCCGTAATTGCCTGAATATAGTCCAGGGTACTGGGACGACGAGGATGACGGGCTAACTGAAGTTGTTGGGAGGGATTAAGATTACCAAAAATTTCCTTGCGTAATTGCTCGGCTCGGCTTTCTAACTGGGACAGTTGTTCGGAAACATCAACATTTTCTTCCTTAGCCAATTCTCGGATCTGGTTAATTTTCTCTTCTAATTCGTACAAAGGCTTTTCAAAGTCTAAGAGGAAAATTCGGCGTTCACTAGTGCTCATTATGGTTCGGACGGACTAAATTAAAGGATTAATCTGTTTTTCTCTAACCCTTAATTGTACGCTCCCCTGGCTAGTCAGGAGCGATCGCGGAAATGTTAAAATTCAGCCACGTTCGGTAAGGTGTGCAAAACCTTTATTCCCCTCTATTGTTGTTAGGCTAATTCAATCCTCCTGTTCACGGAGAAAGGTTCGTAATCGCAAAAGATTAAGGGTTTGTCCCAAATTGAGTGGCAGCAAGGAAACCCCTTCTAGACGAGACTGAACCCAACCCTCTCCCCAATACCATTCGTGATAACCATCAATGCCTTGACTCAGGAGAAGCCGGAATCCATTGTCTTCAATTCTTTCCACCTGATGTTCAATGGCAATTAATCCTAGCCAACTGGTGAAGGTTAAGCCCTGCTCCAATTTTTCGGGTAAGCCAGAGGATAAGCGTTGAGGCGCTAACCACTGACGCAATTGGGGAATACTCGTTAAACTGTCCCGAATGATTTGGGCCGAGGCAGTAATTTCGATCCGAATAGAACTCTGCTGAAAAGTACCAAGCATAAGAAAGAAGGGTGACAATATCCCAAATCTTAACGAAATCTGGGACTAACTGCGTTCAATTTCAGCGAGGATGGCGGCTAAAATCTCTCCTGCTCCCTCTTTTCGCAGCTTTTGGGCTAAATCTTCTCCCAATTGTTCTGCTTGTTGAGCCGGGCCACTAATACTATCCTTCAGTAACTTTTGCCCATCTAAACTGGCAACCAAACCCGTTAAAGTTAAAATATCATTCTCAATCTGGGTATTAACCCCAATGGGGACTTGACAGCCACCTTCTAATTCTCTCAAAAAGGCTCGTTCCGCCAAACAGCGATCGCGGCTCGGAATATCCTCTAACACCTTCAGAATTTCCAGCACCTCAGCGTCATTAGCACGGCATTCAATGCCCAAAGCTCCCTGGCCCACTGCATGAAGCGAAATGTCTGAGGGAATAATCTGATGAATGCGATCACCCATGCCTAAGCGTTGTAAACCAGCCACTGCCAGAATAATGCCATCGTATTCCCCTGCATCCAACTTGGCTAAACGAGTATTAACATTGCCTCGTACATCTTTAAAATTGAGATGGGGATAATAGTGCCGCAGTTGGGCTAGACGACGGAGAGAAGAAGTGCCAATAATCGCTCTCTCTGGCAGGGTATCTAATTGTTTATCCTGGTGCTTGGTATTGACAACTAAGGCATCAGCAGGATTAACCCGTTCCGTAACACAACCTAACACTAAGCCATCGGGTAATTTGGTGGGTAGATCTTTAAGGGAATGCACCGCTAGATCGATACTTTCCCCTAGCATTCCCACTTCTAATTCTTTAGTAAATAATCCTTTGTCCCCAATTTTCGCTAGGGCCACATCCAGAATTTTGTCTCCCTGGGTACTCATGGTCTCTACTTCAAACTGCCGTTCAGGAAAGGATTTCTGTAGTTGTTCCTGAACCCAATAGGTCTGAACTAGGGCAAGTTGGCTTTTGCGCGATCCAATGCGAATAGTACGGGTGGGAGTCGAGACGGTCATTGGTCTTTGGAGTAGGTGATTATTATCAGAAAAATGGGTTTAAAACCCTGTCGTTCTACGACGGCTTTATATGAGGTAGAGTTAATGCTATAATATCCCACAACAGGAAAGGTAAGCAACCTGTCTAAAAACCTAGCCGCCTAACGGCATAACGCTGAACCTTGACAATTGAATCTAGGCGGTTCTGCTGCATTGTTCTAGTTTCTCCTAGCAGTGGGTAAAAGATTCATGGGGCTAGACAACCAGTTTTTGAAACAAATATTTGAAATAAATACGTTTCAACTCAAAAAGGACTCGTAGCAATACGAATAGGGTAGGGCATACCCGAATTTAACGCTTGGGGAGAATCCCACCTCTGGTT
>JAYKJI010000314.1:0-5542 GCA_035285405.1 Snowella sp.
TTCTCTCCTCTTAATGCAAGGGTTTTGAGCCATTTTAACCTATTTTCCTGCATTCTAGCTGTTCTTAATTTGGCTACTATCTTTTCTCCGTAAGGGTTTCAGCTTTTTTCAGCAAGCCCTACTTAAACCCGTTAACCACAGCCCATTAAATTTTTCTAATACCACCAAAAGCAATGAGACGAATGCTACCACCAGCAGAAAAATGCCACCCCCTTGCCAATGATGAAAATAAGTAAAATTACCCAACATTGGGATACTAATAATCGGCGCGAAAACACCCACAAATAAAGCGATCGCCCCTAATAACCCCAAGAGCATTTTTTTGATCATGACTCCATTGTTAGGGATTTCTGGCGCTGTCACGATTTCATTGACTGGAGCCGTTTCTGGGTTGAAGGGTAAGGTTGGCTTTGATGGCTTACGAAAAAGGGCTGAAGGGAGAAAATAAATATGAGTTGCTTTTTCCCCATTAACCTCAAAGTCAACAGCCATCCCTGCTTTGGGAAAATTGTTTCTGTCTTGCCAATCTCGACTTTGAAAACCGTAGCTTTGACCATCTTCGCCGGTAATCAATCCTTGATCGCTAGGAACATCAAAATTTAGAACAGTACCTTTCATCTGTTGAAATTCTCCGAAGGCGAACAGTCGGCTTTTTGAACCCAGTCCTTGGCATTAATGAGCCAATCAACTTAATCTGACTCCCACAAAATTAAACCTTAACTAGAATTTTAAGCTGAAACTAATTATCAAGATCATGTTCTCGATGAGCTTTGAGGGCCATTTCCATAAAAATAGCCTGGGCACTCTGTTCTTCGTTCGGGTGGTTAGGGCGACGCTGAATATAACGACCGTCGGGCTGGAGTTCCCAGGCATGGCGATTATCGGCTAACAAAACACCGAGAATTTCCTGTAATTCCTGGGCACTGGTGGGATCTTCTATGGGAACGATCGCCTCTACTCGACGAGTTAAATTTCTACCCATCCAATCTGCACTACCAATATAGATTTCGGACTGGCCATGATTGTGGAAATAGTAAATGCGAGAATGTTCCAGAAAACGACCCACAATACTAATTACCCGAATGTTATCGCTAATCCCTTCCACCCCAGGACGCAAAGCACAAATACCGCGCACAATCAGATCAATTTGCACACCGGCCTGGGAAGCTTCATATAAACTGCGGATAATCGGTGGATCAACCAAGGCATTCATTTTGGCGACAATACGGCCATTAACGCCGTTGCGACAATGATGAGTTTCCCGTTGGATCATTTCAATCATGCGATCGCGCATATTAACAGGAGCAACCAATAATTTACGATAGGTTTTTTGGCGAGAATAGCCCGTTAGAAAATTAAATAAATTGGTGAGATCGGCTCCTAAATCCTCTCGGCAACTTAAAAAACCTAGATCCGTATAAAGTTTTGCTGTTTTGGGGTTATAGTTACCCGTGCCAATGTGAACATAACGACGTAGTTTTTTACCCTCTTGACGCACAATTAAAATGGTTTTGGTATGGGTTTTTAAGCCCACTAATCCATAGACTACATGGACACCAGCTTGCTCTAATTTTTTAGCCCAAGTAATATTATTTTCTTCATCAAATCGTGCTTTTAATTCCACTAGCACTGCCACTTGTTTGCCATTTTCGGCTGCTGAAATTAAAGCATTGACAATGGGTGAATCTCCAGAGGTACGGTAGAGAGTCATTTTGATGGTTAAAACCTGGGGATCATAGGCAGCTTGGGTAATAAATTGTTGTACGGATGCACCAAAGGATTGATAGGGATGGTGAACTAAAATATCGCTTTCTCGAATGAGACTAAAAATATCTGAACCATCCTGTTGGATTTCGCCATCATCGTTACCATCGACAATTTCCTTAACCCGTTTTAAAACATTGGGCGTGACTGCCATCCAAGGAGCATCTTTTAGATGGGGACAGGGTAAAGATTGAAAATAAAAAAGATCTTTTAAACCCAAGAGGCCATCAATGTCGTAAACATCAATTTCTTCTAAGCCTAAATCATCTCTGAGGCGATCGCGGATCGCTCGGGGCGTGGAGACATGAATTTCCATCCGTACCGCAGACTTGCCAATCCGTCGTTTGCGTAATTCCTGTTCAATGGCTAAGAGCAGATCATCGGCCTCATCTTCTTCCACAGCGATATCAGCGTTACGAGTCACACGAAAGGGATGACATTCCTGAATAATCATGCCTGGAAATAGGGCTTCTAAATTATGGGCAATGACCTGTTCTAAGGGAACCCCTGTCCAAACCCAGGTTTCTCCTTTGGCAGTATGGCAAATTTCTTTCGGTAAGGAGACAAAACGGGGGAGCACTCGCGGAACTTTCACCCTGGCAAATAATTCTTCATCGGTATCCGGGTCTCGAACAACGACGGCTAAATTGAGACTTAAATTGGAAATGTAAGGGAAAGGATGGCTCGGATCTACGGCAAGTGGGGTCAATACGGGAAAAATATAATCTTCAAAATAGGAATGTAGAAAAGCCCTTTCTTCCTGACTTAAATCCACATAATTAATTAAGTTGATTCCCTGAATTCTTAGGGCTTCCTTAAGGGAATATTCAAATAGATGATCCTGTTGCTTAACTAAGGGTCGTAATCCATCACTGATAGCCACTAACTGTTCCTGAGGAGTCTTACCATCGGGAGTTAGTTTTGTTACCTCTGCTTCAACTTGTTGTTTCAAACCGGCAACCCTAACCATAAAGAATTCATCGAGGTTAGAACTAAAAATTGCCAAAAACTTTAATCTTTCTAAGAGTGGTGTGCGTTCGTCTAGTCCCTCATGCAGCACCCGATAATTAAAGGCCAACCAACTCAGTTCTCGGTTGAAATAATACTGAGGATCCGTCAGATCAAGAATTTTGGGAGCTACTTTGGTCTGAGTCATGGGAAAAAGAAAGCTTAGTTGGTTCAGGACTGCTCAATTCTACTGTATTCCGTTAAAAGGAACATGATCAATAGGTTAAGGCCGATTCGTTGGCCAAGCGATCGCCGTTTGGTAACTGCTCTAGACATCTAATGCTGGGAGGTTGCCATTGGCCCTGAAGAATCTCTGGTTGGGGCCAGTAAAGTCGCATCAATAAATTAAAGGCAGTAGGGGGAGAGGGCAGCCAGTTGGCTGTTTGCGCTGCTTCGGGTGGCTCAGACTGGATATCAATATCTAGGGAACCATCAGGATTAAAGACTAAAGGATCGCGATCGCCGATGGCATAACGGTTAATCGGATTAGGGGCGAAGAATCCTTCGGCGGTATAGAGGGTAATGCACCAAAAAGCCTTCACTGGCGGAAGGTTAGAGGAGTCAAAATGTAGTCGATAACGCTGGCAACCATGCAGGAGTTGACCTTGTTCATCGACATTCGTACTGCCGTAGATGGCTTCTTCTGATGGTAATGCTCCCAGTCCCAATAAAGCGATCGCCGCCCTTTGCCGATAAGCCGTACCGTAATTGCCTACTGTTAAGCGAAACCGCCAGCCATTTTGGATGCGATAGTCTTCTTGATGATACTTGGTCAATTGTTTTGGCCCATCCTGAACCGCCCGATTTAAGGCTTGGATGGTGATTGCATCTAGACTCTTTTCATCAAACTCTTCACCCACTCGCAGGGCGATCGCCTCTAATGTCTTCAGCAAGGGAGCATCGGCCAGTTTAGGAGGATGAATTTTGAGCAAGGCAGCCAGGGTTTTAAAAAAGGTTATTCCCTCCATCTGAGCAATCTGTTGCGGTGGTGGTGTCAGATTGAGAAAGGGACGTATGGCCCTACGGGCAGCAGGAGAAGAAACGCATCCCCAGTGACTTAAGGGCGTTAACTGATAACCTTTTTGAAGGCGATGGACATTGGCATAATCTTCTTTGCCGTTGGTTTGAATGCGCCCAATAATCCAGATGAGATGGGAGGATGCGGGAATCGGGGTAATTTCTGGCGGTAATGTTCCTTGCCAATGGGGGCCAACAATCGCGAAATGACCTGCTTGGGTTCCGGTGGTTCGTGCTCCGATGACAGCCAGGGTTTCCGTCCAGATATCTAATAATTGCAGTAGATAAAATCGTCCCTCCGTATCCGGCATAGACAGAATTAACGGTTCAATACTCAAATCTAACCAGGCAAGAGAATATAAAGTATCAACATTGGGACGAACCACAATTTTCGTTTCAGGTGAAGGAAAGATCTTGGCATGGCGAAATTGGTTAAGGGGGATTCCCTGTTCTAGATAAACTTGCTTGGTTATCTCCATTAGTACGAGGGGATAGCCATAAATATAGGCTTGCAAGCCCAGTTCATAGATCTGTTCTTCTGTCATGATCCTTCATTTATAAATTTTGTTAAGACAGCGATCTCCTTTTATTTTAGACTGTACCATTATAAATGAGGACGATTACCTTGCGTAGTCTTTGACCTAGAGCCACATCAAGCGATCGCGAAGAAAGTTGTTAATACTCATAGTTCGTCAATAAAATGTTAATTATTAATTTTAAAAATTTATATAAAAATTGTAGATAATTTCAATGTCTAATCCATCCCAACCCCAGAAATCTTTAGAGGACAGACTAAAAGAAAACCTAGTTTGGTTTTCTTTAGGATTAATTTTTTTTACAGCCATTAGCACTACCGCGCTTTTGAAATTTTTACTTGATTGGACTGGGCAAACAATTGTCAATGCAGACGGCATTGAAAACCCGATGATTTAAGAAAAAAAATCATTAATGAATGGTTACAATCGTTACAGCCACAAGAGAACTACAAGATGTATCCACTCACAAATCCTAAAGAGCAAAAATTGTATCATTTTACTGACGATAAATTACAAGAATTTCAGTTGGGGTTAGCTGGTCAGATTTCAAAACTATGTGAAAATACGGACGGTGATATGTTGGAGAGACAACAAAGACTTCAACGTTGTATTGAAAAAAATCCACTTGTTAGAGAGCTTAGACAATTAGCTGGTCGAGATATTAATTCGCATATCCCTAGCCCTCCATTTCAATATTTAGGTGAACCAGTTACAATATCAAGTTATCTTCAGAAAGATAAGGTAAACAGTGAAATTCATATCTGTACAAAGTTGCCTACAGGTGTAGTGAGTAAATTCGCACTTCATCTTAATAAAACTGCGAAGATTTATAATACTAGTGATTATTCTAAAGAGTCAAGAAAATTATTGATAACTGATGGATTGGGTAGCAACTGTAAAAGAATTGCATACGATATAAAAATTCCTTATCAAGATTTTAGTACTCTGTATCCAGGTACGAGAGTAGGAGAGACAGTTCAAGGAATTTTAGTATTAGAACCTGACTGATAACTAAAAATATTCTAGGAAGGCGATCGCCCGATATTAAACGGCCTATTCAATTTTGAAGTGCATAATGTCTGATGATATGTTATAGAATACCTCATAGGGGGTTTGATAGTCAAGACTTTTTCGAGGTCGATTATTAATTAAATTTACAGCTTTTTCTACCTCTTCTGGCTTAACTATTTTAAAGTTTGTTCCCTTGGGGAAAAACT
>JAYKJI010000315.1:0-4381 GCA_035285405.1 Snowella sp.
TTCTCTCCTCTTAATGCAAGGGTTTTGAGCCATTTTAACCTATTTTCCTGCATTCTAGCTGTTCTTAATTTGGCTACTATCTTTTCTCCGTAAGGGTTTCAGCTTTTTTCAGCAAGCCCTAATTAACTACTCAGACTTGCGGGCTGCGGGGGGAGCGGGTAGGCCGTTATCACTGCTCACTGAAGGGGAAGAAGATTGAGCACTTGACTGATGACGACGAGAACGACGAGGGGAAGAAGAATCACTGCTGGCGGTCTCTACCGAACGACGACGGCGACGACGAGTGCTACTAGAGTTATTAGTGCTATCAGCATTGGCTGTCTCAAGAGAACGACGACGACGGGAACGACGACGGGAACGACTAGTATCGTCCGTGCTATTTAACTGACTTGTATCACCTGACGGGGCTGAAGGCATAGCCAGTGCAATAATTTTATGTCCTTTCAATGGTTCAGCTTTAATCGTTGGTTTACGATTCTCTAGGTTTTTGGGCAGAGTGGGAAAATACTCAACGGGCATTCCTTTAACCGCCTCTCGCATAAAATTTCCCCAGATAAGAGCCGAGGTTGCACTGGCCCCTTTGGTCGGCTGACCATTATCATTACCTAGCCAGACCCCTGTTACTAGCTGAGGAATATAGCCGATAAACCACAGATCTCTCGCTTTGTCTGAAGTCCCTGTTTTACCAGCAACCTGGCGATCGCTGAGTTGGGCTGGCCGGCCAGTTCCCGATGTCACCACACTTCGCATCAACGAGATCATAATCGCCGTACTATCTGGATCAAGGGCCACTTGGGATTGGAGCTTGTTTTGGTAAATGACTGAGCCTTTCGCATCTAATACTTGCTGAATCGCAAATGGTCTAACATGAACTCCCTTATTGGGAAAAGTTGTATAGGCACTGGTCATTTCTAAGGGGGTAACTTCCCAGGCTCCTAGGGCAAGAGAATAGGTTGGTTCTAACTTAGATTCAATTCCCATTTTGCGAGCTAAATTAATAACAGGATTCCAACCCACATCCATGAGCAATCTAACCGCGACCACATTGACTGAATTGGTGAGAGCCTGCCGCAAGGACATTTGCTCGCCTGTGTATTTGTCGCCATAGTTTTCGGGGGTATAACCGCGAATGGTAAAAGGAGCATTGAGATAGGTCTTGTTAGGAGAAATTCCAGAGGCGATCGCGGCGGAATAAAGGATCGGTTTAAAGGTAGAACCGGGTTGACGTTTGGCCTGGGTAACGCGATTAAATTGATTTTTTTCGTAGTCCTTACCACCCACCATTGTCTGAATGGCCCCTGTTCGCGGATCAATGGAGACCAATGCCCCTTCAGAAAAGCGTTGCCACTGACCTGAATTCTTCACTTCCTCCGTTAATATGCTTTGGGCTGCCTGCTGCCAGGGATAATTGAGGGTGGTGATCACCGTTACCCCTCCTTTTTTGAGATCCGCTTCGGAAATATGCTTGGGTAATTCTTGAAGAATATAGTCTGTAAAGTAGGGCGCATTCCGTTCAAAGCGTTTGAGCGGACTTGGTTTAACCACTAACGGTTCGGCGATCGCCTTTTCCATTTGGGCCTGAGTAATAAAGCCCACATCCTGCATTTTCCGCAGAACTTCATCTCGACGTTGAGTGGCGGCCTCTTTATTTTCCAGGGGAGAATACAGACTTGGAGCCGGAACTACACCCGCTAAAGTAGCGACCTGGTCCAGGGTAAGTTGATCGGGTGTTTTACTAAAGTAGGCCCAAGCCGCATCGGCCACCCCATAGGCTCCCGATCCTAAATAAACTAGGTTTAAATATCGTTCTAGAATTTGCTCTTTGGAAAATTTTTCTTCAATTTTTTGAGCCAGTCGGAGTTCTCGGATCTTGCGCCCAAAATTACGATCTTGATTTAAAAAGACTTGACGGGCTAACTGTTGGGTAATGGTACTACCCCCTTCCTTAACTTCTCCCGCTTGTAAGTTAGAAAACAATGCTCTGGTAATACCTTGTAAATCAACGCCTCGGTGTTCATTAAAGCGACGATCTTCGCTAGCAATAAAGGCCTGTTTGACTAGGAGGGGAATAGCCCCCACTTTTAACTGATCATGACTGACAGGCCCAATTTCTTGCAGGACTTTGCCATCTTTGGCCTTGATGGTTAATGTCCCTGGTTGGGCATAGGTCAGAACATTGTCAATGTTTTCCTGGGTATTTTTCTCTAGATTATAAATTCCCCAACTAAGGGCGATCGCGCCGCTACTGGCTCCCAGACCCATACCGACTAGCAACCAGAAACGCGGATGTTGGCGAAATCGCTGTAACCCCGAACCGATGGGAGCAAGGGTCGTTGATACTTTATTCAATAGAGCATTGGGCTGATGAGAACGTCTGCGTCTTCTACTTCTAGGGGTTTTACTGGGACTGACAGGAGTAGTCGGCTCAGTTGCTGAAGAACTAGGCTCCGTCGTTAAGATAACCCTGGGTTCGGTGGGAATGTCTTGAGGCGATACCGTCACCATAACTCTGCGTCGAGACGTTTCTCCTTCTGCTTCACCATAGGTAAGATGTTGGATAATCACTTGACCCGTTGTCGGATTAGCCGAGGTTAGACTGGGGGCTATCTTCTCCTCCGTTATATCTGGAGAATGCTCAGTTTCATCTGCAACGTTGGCATCGGGGGGAGTGTGATCAAGCTGCTCCGCTAAAGAATGGAGAACCTGGCTCGTTTTTCGCTTCAGTTGACGGGTGAACTGTTTAAACACGGGTACTTTATGACTAAAACTTCAGGGCAAGGATTAACGTCCTAGGATACACCCCAGACTATCTTTTTCCCTAAATAGTTTCATTGTAGAAGAGGAGTCTGAGAAAATGGGCTATGGAGGGGAAATGTATCAATGAAGGTGAATTTCTTAGAACAGAAATGTTGAAAAGCCGCCCGAGATTGCCTATGGTTTAATGTAATTATTTGGCATTTTGTGATTGTTTTCTGTATTGTTGCGAGTAAAAAAAGAGAAACTGAACTTAATAAGCGAGATTTTAACCAATTTCACTAACAACCATGCCATTACTTACCCACAAATTTACAACCGAACAGTTCCACCAAATGGGGGAAGCTCAGATCTTTCCGCCGAGTGATCGCCTAGAACTCATCGAAGGAGAAGTGATTACCATGTCACCCATTGGTTTTCGTCATGCGGCAACGATTAACCGTTTATTGGATCAGTTTTTGACTCTCCAACTCCAAAAAAGAACAATTATTAGTATTCAAAATTCTCTGCGGCTAGATCCTCATTCGGAACCCCAACCCGATTTAGTATTACTTAAACCCCGTGAAGACTTTTATGCTCATCAACTGCCCCAAGCCCAGGATGTCTTGCTTTTGATTGAAGTGGCTGATTCTAGCCTCAGTTATGATCGAGAAATTAAAATACCGCTTTACGCCAAACATTGTATTAATGAAGTCTGGCTCGTCAACTTGAATCAAGCTCAGTTAGAAGTCTATCGCTCTCCTCAAGAGGGCTACTATCAAGATCAGACTATTTTGACTGCACCCCACACCCTCACTCCCCTCGCTTTTCCCGAAGTAGAGATTGGCTTAACCCGTATTTTGAACTAAAAAATATTGCCGCGATCGCCGTTGCCATCAAAATCTGAAGGGAGGAGGAAGAACTAAGGCAGATCCTCCTCTTGAGAAAAAGAAATAATCAAAATTAGGAGATACTCTAAAAGTACCTCCTGATCAGAAAATCAACAGCCTAGATGATGCTCTGTCTAGACCTAATCCTCATCACCGTCAGCACCAATCTGTTTGAGATGAATATGCTTATAACCGAGTTTAATCTCGAATTCATCCCCTGAGACCAAGCCCATTTGCTCTGTATAGGTGGAACCAATGACAATTTGACCATTTTTATGGACACTCACACGGAATGTCGGTTCACGACCCCGACCATCTTTGATGCCCCCTGGATCGAGGGGAACTCCCTTTGCTGCAAGGACAGCATCATAGAAGTCTGTCAAATTGACGCGGACTTGTCCGTCTTTTGAAGTTGAGTAATAACCACAGCTTTTTGCGGTTTCACGGCGGGGTAAGTGAGATAGCTCTTTCACTTTTTGTAAGAGAGCTTTGCCAGTTAATGGGGTAGTTTGCTCGAACATAAGGCTCAAATCTTCCTAGCTTTTTAGAGAGAGATTTTCAAATCCATCGAAAATTGATCTTGATCAAAATATAGCACTAAATCTTAACGACAAACCATTTTTTGATGAAAAATTTAGGTAACCGTTCAGGGGGTAATCAAGAAAATGCTCCACATGGAATTGGACGGAATCACGATGAAAAAGTAGTTGTAATTGATTTCATTGCAATAATTCTGAGTAGCAAAAGTCCTATGTCAA
>JAYKJI010000316.1:0-10033 GCA_035285405.1 Snowella sp.
TACTATTTAGCCCTGTCATCCCCCGTATTAAGCGATCTTGTTTGAATATCCTTTCTATATCTAGCATTCTTGGATTTTCTGGTCATTGCTTTTTTTCTTATTATCCCTTATAACCCAACAAGTCTAATGCCTAAATTACCAAATATTACAGGGAAGCAACTAATCACGATATTGGAAAAAAAAGGTTTTGTTCCTCAGAGACAAAAAGGGAGTCATGTAAGGCTGAAAAATCCTGAAAATAGGGTTGTCACTATACCAGTTCATGCCAATAAAATTTTAGGTAAAGGATTATTACTAAAAATCCTAAGAGACGCTGAACTGTCTAAAGAAGACCTAATTAAGTTACTAGAGTAAATCTAAGGAAAACTTTTAGAGTTTATGGAACTTTCTTCATAACTTGTATTTATAGAGTGCATCCCACGCACGACCAAATCCCTAACCCTTATTTCTTGATTTTTTAATGATTAACCCCGTTGGCAGACCTCGGTTTGCCTTTTTTATTGCCCCTCTTTCCCCCGTGCTAGAATTAAGACTAACTCCAATCCGTAATGAACATGAACGCAATCAGTGTAAATTCAGCCCAAAATAACTTAGACAATATTATAGATCAAGTCTGTGGCGATCGCCTACCAATGGTTATTACTTGAGCGGATAAATCCGCCGTGATCATAATATCCCTAGAAGACTATCAATCCCTAGAAGAAACTGCCTATTTAATGTGTAGCCCCAACAATGCCAAGAGACTGATAGAATCAATCTCAGCCCTAGAAAACGGTCAAGGTACAGAGCGGGAGTTATAATATTGTAAATTTTCACCAAAAGCTTTTCAGAGATAGCAAAATCTGGTACTCTAGGGTGCATGAATCAAAAACACCTACCAAAAATGACAGCCGATTAATTTTTGTATCCAAGGCTGAGGGTTTGAACCTGTTTTTAGCATCTAATCAAAGCATAATTTTTAAAGAGGTTAATCGTGAGTTATGAGCCAAGTCTAAATGAGCTTCTAGAGCGAACTGCCAATGCTTATGGGTTGAGAGATGTACTGACGGGGCATGGTATTCCAAAGGATGAACCCGTAATATGTAACATCAAAAAATCTGATGGTGAAGTTGTGGCAGGCTATCAAATACCACCAGGCACGAATGAAGTTCCTCTTACTCAGACCGATCTTAGAGAGGATATGTTAAAGATTCTCAATCAAGGTGAGGATGGCTTTGGGTTGGTCAGTGCGTTTCCCGATACAGAAACATCACTTTTTGAACTTAGCCTCGACATTGGCACAGCACAAATTAGTGAACGTGCAGCCGATCTTTCTAGTATGAAACTGAGTGCGAGGCGGTGTGTGCCTTGCAGCGTCTGTATACCAGGTGATCCAAGATCCTCATGTTTTGTTTAGGTTTAGGTCGAAGTGAGTCTATTCTAGGAATGTTTAATAAAGACGAACTCTATAAATTAGGATCTGTTGCCTTCGTCATAATTCATACATTGGCTGGTTCAGTTACATTTGCCGCGCTCAATTGGCTTTTCCAAAATGGTGTTCTTGCTCAAGTCGTTCCTGATCAAACGCTAGGATCAGAAAGTTCCCTCATTAATTCTAATGCCGAGATCAATGGTATTCCCAGCACCTTAATCGAGGGTGGTGCGAAAAGAGGAGCAAATTTATTTCACAGCTTTGAAAAATTTAGTGTTGAGGAAGGACGAGGAGCCTATTTTAATAACCCCGCCGGAATTCAACGCATTCTGAGTCGGGTGACAGGGAATAGCATTTCGGAGATTTTAGGGACTCTGGGTGTTTTAGGCAATGCCGATCTATTTCTGATTAATCCCAATGGCATTATTTTGGGTTCTAAAGCGTCCCTTGATCTCAACGGTTCATTTCTTGCGACCACCGCTACTAGCCTGATCTTTGAAGATGGCACCGAGTTCAGTGCTAAAATATCTTCTAATCCGTCTTTGCTGACCGTCAGCATTCCTGTTGGCTTGCAATTTAGGGCACCGATAGGAGACATTGTCCAACAACCTAGATCATTTTTAGAGAGTCAAACAGGTAAAACCTTGGCATTAGTAGGAGGTAATGTTAGTATACGGGGAGGATATATTTTCTTTCCAGCAGGAAGAATTGAACTAGGTAGTGTTGCTGGAACTGGTTATGTTAGTCTTCATCCGATACAAGAAGGTTGGGCTTTGAGCTATGAAGGTGTCCAGAATTTTGGTGATATTCAAATCATTCAAGGAGCTTCATTTGATGTTACTAATTATGATTTCTCATCGCCAAATCTGGGAGATATCCAGTTGCAGGGTAGAAATATAACCGTTAAAGACGGTTCGCAAATTTCAGGGAGTCGGGGAACCATAAAAGTAGAAGCTTCGGAGACATTGGCAATTATTGGTTTCGAGTCAAATGGGCCAAATATTCCAATTCTTAGAAGTGGTTTTGGGAATTTTTCTCTTTCTGACAAAAATGCGGGCAGTATAATAATTAGCACGAAAAAGCTGATTGTCCAAGATGGAGGAGTGATCTCCACATCATCTGTTGGTCTCAATTTCTACGGAACTGAGACAATCGCTTCGGGGAAAGGAGGAAATTTGATAATAAATGCCTCTGAATCTGTAGAGTTAATAGGTAAATCGGGAGTACCAACTGGATTATCGTCGGGAACTGACTCATTCGGAGCGGGCGGGAACATAACAATCAATACCCAAAAATTAACCATTCGAGATGGTGCAGAAATATCAACAGCAACGACTGCGATAAGCTCTTTTGGGCAACCTATAGCGACAGGAACTGGTGGAGATATAAATATCATCGCCTCTGATTCTGTAAATGTTAGTGGTGGTGTCCTCTCAACTGAAACTAGTGGTTTTGGAGGCAATGCAGGAAATATAAAAATTGAAACTGGACATTTGAACCTCAATGACAGTGCAAGTATCTTAGCTTCTAGTTCTGGTCAGAATAAAGGTGGCAATATTCTGGTAGATGGTTTGCAGTTGAACCTTCAGAATGGGTCGCAGATATCTGCCTCAAGCCAATTCAGTCAAGGAGGAAACATTAGTTTAAAAGCTGGACAAATGAACGTTGCTAATCGGGCAAAAGTCAGCGTCAGCAGCCCTCAAGGACAGGCGGGAAACCTGAATATTACGGCCAATTCCCTCACCTTGAACCGAGGCTCTATCACTGCCGAAACCGGCAAAAGTGGGACAGAAAGCGGGGCAAATATTGCCCTACAATTATCTGAATTCCTTCGACTCGAAAATGGAAGCTTAATCTCAGCAACGGCTAACGGTAATGCTAACGGGGGAAACATTACCATCAATTCTCCCATTGTGTTCGCTTTCCCCTCAACGACTTCTAACGGTAGTGACATTATTGCTAAAGCGGAAGAAGGTAACGGTGGCAATATTCAGATTAATGCCCAAGGCATCTTTGGTCTTGCTGAAAATCTAGCGATTTCAGGTAACAAAACGAATGATATTGATGCTAGTTCTCTATTCGGTGCATCGGGACAGGTACAGCTAAAAAGTACTATTGATCCTAACCAAGGGGTTATTCAACTACCAGAAACAGTGGTGGATCCCAATACCCTTGTTGCTCAAAATCCCTGTAAACGGGGTTCCCAAAGCCAATTTACCCGTACCGGACGAGGCGGTTTACCCCTTACTTTTAAAGAAGACTTGACAGAGGAAGTGACCCAAGTAAGATTAGTTCAACCTGCGTCTAGTGATATGGCCAATGAAACAGCCCAAAATAACTCTAGCAATATGGCCCAAAGTTCCCATTTCATTAAAAGTGCAACCGAAGACTTGCAGCCTATTGTTCCGGCTCAGGGGTGGATGTTTAACCAACAAGGAAAAGTAGTTCTCTTAGCTTATGACCCTAATGTAACTGGCCCCCAAAGAGTTAAAGAAAATCTCCTAGTTTGTCCTGCGCCCTAGAAGATAACCCAATCGTCATATCCAGCCTTGGGATTGCGGAAGATATCATGTACGAGCGTGCTGCGTTTCTTACCGCCGATGTGATGCTCAATAATCATGCGCTCTTGGGCAATTTCTCGGTTGACCTCCTTTTCTGCGGATGTTAACTTGCCCTGGTGCGGCTCCTTCTTTGGTTGATGACTGATCATCCCCTCCGGCTCCAAGTTGTATGATCAGATCGACTGACTAACCACCCACTGCACCAATGTCCGCACCGGAAAACCCGTGGCACCTGCGCTATGAACACCGTTGTCCTTATCTGTCCAGACAGGGCCCGCAATGTCTAGATGGGCCCAGGGGGTTTTCTCAATAAATTGCTTGAGAAAAAGGGCGGCAGTAATGGAACCCCCAGCACGCGGCCCCGTATTCTTCATATCGGCAATGGAGGATTTCAATCCTTCAAAGTATTTTTCCTCCATCGGCATGGGCCAGAATTTTTCACCGGCGATCGCTGCGGCTGTTTGTAGTTGGCTAATTAACGCTTCATCTGGACTCCATAGCCCGCCAATGTCATCTCCCAGGGCAACCACACAGGCTCCGGTTAAGGTAGCCAGATCCACGATCGCATCAACTCCTAATTTTTCGGCATAGACCAGGGCATCTGCAAGGGTAAGACGACCTTCCGCATCGGTATTATTGACTTCAATGGTTTTGCCGTTAGATGCCGTAAGCACATCACCAGGGTGCATGGCTTTACCACTGATCATATTTTCTGTGGCAGCACAGATAAAATGAACTTCCACCGAGGGTTTTAATTGGGCGATCGCTTTGGCGGCACCTAGGGTCGCGGCTCCACCACCCATATCGGTTTTCATGGTTTCAATACCACTGCCAGCCCCCTTGATGTTTAAACCACCTGAATCAAAGGTTACACTTTTACCCACGATCGCCACTTTGGCTTTGGGATTAGCGGGGCGATAAGTGAGATGAATAAATTTAGGCGGTAATTCCGAGGCTTTGGCCACCCCCAGAAAAGCTCCCATGCCCAGAGCTTCACAGTCACTCGCTTCCAAAATTTTTAATTCAAGTCCGTATTCCGTCGCCAATTGTTGGGCAGTTTCTGCCATCGTGATCGCAGTGACTGCATTGGCTGGTGCAGCAACTAATTCCCTCGCTAAAATTACCCCTGAACAAATTTTCTCAGCTTCAGCGATCGCCTTGACCTGTTCTCCTAAGCCCAGTAATTCAACGGTTTCTAACTTCAGGGCCTGTTCTTCTTTTTGTTCAGATTTAAAACGCTGATCCTGGTGAAGGGCTAACCAAATGCCCTCACTAATGGCCGTCGCCGTTTGACTGGCATCCTGTTCCACTAGCGGCAAATTAACGCCCAGGGTTTTCACTTTTTCTTTTTTGGCTAAACGGGCGATCGCTGCCGCCGCCAAAGTTACGGTTTCCCGCTTAAAGCTTTCAATTTTTCCTAAACCAACTAATATGAGTTTCCGAATCGGGGTTTTTGAGCCAACCCGCGTCACCACCTTCTGGCCTGCTTTGCCAGTAAACGCAGTCTCTGTGATCAGTTCTTGCAGTGTTCCCTCTAATCGCTCATCTAATTCGGTTAATTCTTCCGTAATTTCGACGGCATTTTCAAAAAAAACTAAGGCTAGAGCATCACCTAACCAGGTTAATTGTGAGTGATCTGTCCCACGAATTTGCATTGATCTGACCATTGTGAATGATTTTCCGTTCCCCATTGTAACTTGTCTCAGAAAATCGGTTCTTGCCCAAATGGATCTTCACGGATCTTGATCGGTTTTTAATGGGAACCACGATAGATGCGATCGGCCTGTTCTGAGGGTAAATGCCCATAGCCTGGTAAATGAGAGGCTGTGGCCCCATTCCCATTGCCCGCATAGTGGTCATTGGCTTTGCGAGATGGAAACTGTGCTAAATTTTCTCCACCGGACACCGTAAAAGGAGCTTGATGGAAGAGAGGACAACTGGGGTGTAAATTATATTCAGGTTCTGGCGACGGGAGACGACTTTGGGGCGGAACAAAATCATGGAGAATGCCATCATAGGCAAGCACTTCGCCGGCCTCAATGCGATAAATCCAACCGTGCAGACTCAATTTACCGTTGCGAAGTTTAGAGCGAATAATCGGATAGGTCTGTAAATTTTCCAGTTGGGTCAAGACATTCTCTGCTACGGTAATTTCAATTAATTCTTCACCTTCGTAGTGGCTATAATTTTCCTTCACTAGGCGGCGGGTTGCCTCTGCGTGTTTAAGCCAGTCATAGACGAGAGGCATTTTTTCCTGCAAAGTATTGAGTTTTAATAAGCCTTTCATCGCCCCGCAATGAGAGTGACCACAGACGATCACCTGTTCGATTCCCAGGGCTTCGATCGCATATTCAATAGAAGCTCCTTCCCCACCATTGGCGGCTCCATAGGGTGGAATGATATTCCCCGCATTACGAATGACAAAGAGATCTCCCACATCTGCCTGGGTAATCAGGTTCGGATCAACCCGCGAATCAGAACAGGCAATGAACAAAATACGGGGATGCTGACCGTGAGACAGTTCCTCAAACAGGGCGCGATGGCTACTAAAATAGCCCGTTTGAAATTTTTGGAGTCCCTCAAGCAGCTTCTTCATGGAACCTTATGACTGATTACAATGTTTTAAGACTTACCAATTCTACCACTTTGCTTTGCTTGAATGACAAAGTTTACATTTTTTAATAAAGTTTTAATAAAGTGCATGAGATTTAATGCTAGTTGATGGTGTCAGGCAAGGAGTTCACGAAGGAAAAACCATCACTTTGGTTAAGAAGGTTAACAAAACGGTAATCATGGCAAGTTTTATCAAAGAGACTTAGCAAAAGCTTTCAAAAATTGTCCAGATGTTTAATCAATTCAATCGTCCAATTAATTACTGGTATATTCTCAGTATTTTTGCGTGCTAATTTCCTTTTAAACGTCTGTCATATCTCCTGTGTTTTATCGAGCATCGATGCTATCACACTACTTATGGTGGTCTTTTAACTTTTCAAATTTCCTCTCAGGGATAAGATAAATTTTGGCTATAAACCTTGCGCTCCGACAATGGCAATTAGTCAGTAGGAATTCAAGGCTTGAACTCTCTATCAATATTAGTTTTGATCCTCTTTTTGGGAATTTAAAATGTTTCGTAGGGGATTACCAATAAGCGGTAAACTGCCGATGACCATTTTCATTAGGGCGACAAAACTTTCATCTTTCAGGCGATCGTCTTGTTTGAGTTGCAATGCGCCGATCAGGGGAATAAATAAAACCCCGGCAATGATGACAACACAGAGAACGATAAAATCTAATTGTTTGCCTAAAAAGCCAATACCCGCAACAACGACCACAAAAACAAAGAGATAAAAAGAACCATTAGCCCAGGCACTTTTAACTTTTACGGGTTGGGAATCAGGAGATTTTTCAATCATAGTATTATTAATTTGTTCTGAGTGGCGTAAATCTAAATCTTGTATAGGAGCATTGAAAATATAGTTAGTTGTGTGTGAAGCTAATCGCTCATGTTCTTTAGAAGCATAAATAAGTTTGTCCCTGTTGCCAATATCATCAATTAAACTTAAAATATTAACTTGATTATAGGGCGGTTTATCACATTCAATATTATCTTTACGATTGGCAAGTCGTTCGCGTAATTTGTTCAGATCGTAAAAATGTGGGTTTTGGTTATCCTTGCAAACATCACAATTACAGGGAATCAGTTTTTTAACTCTCAGTTGTTTAAAGCTATCATGAATTTCATCTAATTGATCGGTAATGACTTCTAAAAAGCCCCGTTTATTCTTTCCCGAAAGGCGAATTTTGATTTCACGGCGATCGTAAGTTTCGATGACTTCTGCCCAGGTATCATCGCGTTTTAATAACACCCCCGTTAACCACACATTGGGTTCGTCAATATGTTTGTGCATTTCTACAATAAAGCGAGTTAAAATTCCCCTCGGCATAAAATCATATTCATAACGCAACAGTAAATTATCGTCATCATTCCACATATATTCAGGTTGATTCGCATCGAGAAGTTGGGGGGCGATGTAGGTATTTTTAGCGTTAGGTAAAGGATAGCAAAGTTTAAATTTTAGCATCAATTCTAACAGTTCAGCTTGCATATTTTGGTATTCTATATCCTGCCAAATTTGCTTAAGTTCAGTGGTTGTAAATTTGCCTAAATTTTGTTTAACTTGGTTATTATCTAATACCTTATAGGCGGCATCTGTTCCCCATTTAGGCTTGAGAATCACCGTTTTATAAAGGGGAGAGGTTTGGTCTTCTTGGAAGTGGAGAATACTGCCTAAATCGTGGAAATATTGACTCAGAACTAAGCGACCATCGGTAACACTTTCCTGTTTAAATTTGAAGCCATTTTGATCACAGATTTGGAAATAGTCATCTAGAGAGATATAATTGCGTTCATCCTGTTCTAGTGTTTCTCGTACCTGAATCCAGGTTTTAGGAAGGGAATTACCAATGTGAGAAAGTTGAGAAATATGATAAGCAATGGCTTTTTTGATTGCTTCTAAACCCGATCCACCCTGGGGATTGCCTAAATTAGTCGGTAAGCTCTCTTTCAGATTGGCAAAACGTCCTTTCAGTTGGGGTTCGTCCATTTTAACAGGTCTGTCGCCCAGTTCATTTTTTACCACTAATAAAGGACTATTTTCACTAAAAAGTTCCACAATATTGAGCCAATAATCGAGGTGGGGATGTTCTTTGCGGCTGTCAACGACTAACAAATAAAGAGACCGTTTAGTTAGGAAAAATTGGTGTGTGGCGTGATAAATCTCTTGACCGCCAAAATCCCAGATATTTACCCGAAAATCCTGGTCATTTTCCATTAAAAAATGCCATTCCAGCACGTCAATGCCTTTGGTGGTTTCCTCTGCTTTGGGCATGGACGCATTGGCATCAAGAATTTTACGCGCTAGGGTGGTTTTTCCCGCACCACCTTCACCAATAATGATTAATTTAGCCTCATAAAGCCGATCTTCACCTTCTTCTGCTTTATCACGGAAATATGTACGAATTGCCTCCATGCCTCGGTCAGCAATTTCAAGCGGAGGATTAACCAGGGGATTATCACCTAAATAAAGTAGAGATAAATTTTGGAGACGGGTAATAGAATCGGGTAGCTCACTCAGTTGGTTAGAACTTAAATCAAGGCTCGATAAATTTTGGAGACGGGAAATAGAATCGGGTAGCTCACTCAGTTGGTTATCACTTAAATCAAGTTGAGATAAATTTTGGAGACGGGTAATGGAATCGGGTAGCTCACTCAGTTGGTTATAACTTAAATAAAGTTTCTCTAGCCAAACAAAATCAAAAATTTCGTCAGGAATAGCCTTTAATTTCTCCTCATCAGGAGTATTCCAATCATTACTCAAATCTAATTCCGTAAGGCGTTGTTCCTTACACTCTTCAATTCTACGGCGCACCTCTTCAGCTTTCATCCTTTACTGTCCTCACAATTCTTAAATAGCCCGTCGGCTGACAAAAAACTCTATTCTCCTTACTATAGAACAATTTCCCGTCCCCTGCCTATCCATCGCTCAAAACTCGCTAGAGCGGGTACTCCGCTTTACCTATCGTGGCAATATAATTCGGATATTGGGAGCCGCCGAATGGCGCAAAAGTCGAAAACGCTATGAAAAACATAACGCCTGATCCCGCAGAACCCCTGGGCGACATCACCCTCGTCCCAGACTTTTTACCCTCTCCTGAACAATTAGTCCCCAAAAAAACGACAGTGCGAATCACCATGGAATTTACCAAAGAGAGTATTGAATTTTTTAAACGTGAAGCCAAAAATCACAATGCTTCTTATCAAGCCATGATTCGTAACTTGGTAGATACCTACGCAAAACAACAACAACAATAAAACAATCTTGACATCCGAAAATCGCCCTCTTCTCCTCACTTTCAAATCGTCTGCCAATCCTTCCTATAGGGCCACTCCTCCGGTAAAGACACCAATCGCGCCACTGATGTGGTTAACCAGCATGGGAACCCCTTGGCGATCTGTATGATCTCTTTATCCTGACTGAATGTGTATAATTTACATGGCAAA